>NZ_BAAACP010000009.1:0-128048 GCF_039521565.1 Paraclostridium tenue | reverse complement strand
GGGTAAGATCCCAGGAAGACTACCTGGTTGATAGGTCAAAGGTGGAAGTGTAGCAATGCATGTAGCTTATTGATACTAATAGATCGAGGACTTGACCAAAATTGTTTAATCATACAGATGATATGCGGTTTTTAGAGTACTAACTCTAATCTAGTTATTATAGCAAAGAGGATACACCTGTTCCCATTTCGAACACAGAAGTTAAGCTCTTTAGCGCCGATGGTACTTGGTGGGAAGCTGCCTGGGAGAGTAGGACGTAGCTAGGTTAAATGGCCCATTGGTCAAGCGGTCAAGACACCGCCCTTTCACGGCGGTAACAGGGGTTCGATTCCCCTATGGGTCACCATTAAATGTGGGATTATAGCTCAGCTGGGAGAGCACCTGCCTTACAAGCAGGGGGTCACAGGTTCGAGCCCTGTTAATCCCACCAATTGCGGCCTGGTAGTTCAGCTGGTTAGAATGCCAGCCTGTCACGCTGGAGGTCGAGGGTTCGAGTCCCTTCCAGGTCGCCAAGTTTATATGCGGGAATAGTTCAGTGGTAGAGCGCAACCTTGCCAAGGTTGAAGTCGCGAGTTCGAATCTCGTTTCCCGCTCCACTATCGTGGGTGCATAGCTCAGCTGGATAGAGCAACGCCCTTCTAAGGCGTGTGTCCGGGGTTCGAATCCCTGTGCGCTCACCAATCATTTAAAGGAGTTTCACATTAGTGAGGCTCTTTTTTTATTATAAAATATTTTATATATTATAAATTGAATATAGCTGGATTAATATAGTATAATACATATTGTAAACGATTTGAGTATTACAAACAGGAGGACAAAACTGTGTTTAATATAGATTCTTTTTGGCAAGGTTTTATTAGTTTAGCTAAGAATGTGAGCATACCAGATTTAGTTGATATAATCATAGTTACATATATTTTTTATAAAATTTATACATTTATAAAAGATACAAGAGCAGAGCAAGTTTTAAAAGGTATGCTATTTTTATTAATAGCTACAAAGCTTAGTGAAATATTTAATTTACATACATTATATTGGATGTTAGAAAATACCTTAACAGTAGGATTAATTGCTGTACTTATAATATTCCAACCAGAACTTAGATCAGGTCTTGAATATATAGGTAGAACTAAATTTAACTTTTTAGGTAAAAATAATTACACATTAACAGAAGATATGCTAAATAAAGATATAGAAGAGATAGTGGAATGTTTATATTCTTTATCAAGACAAAAAATAGGGGCTCTTATAATAATGGAGAGAGATACTAAAATAGGTGAAGTTATAAATACTGGAACTATAATTGATGGAGATATATCAAGGCAATTATTAATAAATATATTTATACCAAATACTCCTTTACATGATGGAGCAGTTGTAATTAGAGATGGTAAGGTTAAAGCTGCAGCTTGTTTTTTACCTCTTACAGAGAGTAAAGATTTAAGTAAAGATTTAGGTACAAGACATAGAGCAGCTATAGGTGTAAGTGAGATTTCTGATTGCTTATCACTAATAGTATCGGAAGAAACAGGAGCTGTATCTATAGCTAAATCAGGAAAGTTATATAGAAATATGACTAAAGAAAGATTAACTAATATATTACGAAGCAATTTAAAATCTAGTAATCAGAATCAAGAAAAAGGCTTTTTCAAAGGTGGTATATTTAGATGATAAAAAATTTAAAGAATAATACTAAAATAAAGTTAATCTCATTACTAAGTGCATTAGTTTTATGGTTATATGTTATGACAGTAGAAGATCCGGTGGAAATAAGAAATTTTAATAATATACCTATAACCATAACAAACATGAGTATGTTAGAAGATAGAGGATTAGCTATATATCCAAAAGAAGAATTATTAGCTGATATATCAATAAAAGCAAATCTATCTAGCCTTAGGACTATAAACAGAGATAATATATATATATATGGAAGATTAGATGATCCAAAGGAAGGGAAAAATGCTATATATCTACAAGCTAATCTTCCGGAACGTGTTAATAAGTATGATATAAAACCTAGTGTTATAACCGTAGATTTAGAAAAAGTTGTAGATGAAAAAAGAAGTATAGAAGTAAGTACAAAAGGAAAATCAAATATAAATATTGATAATATAGAAATTAGTAAAAAAACAGCAAATGTTACTGGACCTAGAAGTGTTGTTAATAAAGTAACTAGTATAAAAGCAACTGTAGATGTTGATAAAAAAGAAAAAGATTTTTCTACTAAGGTTAAATTGGTGCCTGTAGACAAATCAGGAAATGAAGTAGAAGATGTAAAATTAGAAGATGATTTTGTAGTTGCTACAGTCAAGTTCTTACAACAAAAAGTAGTTCCTGTTAAATTAAAATTAGAAGGAAGTAGTGAAGGGGAAAAAATTATAAAAAATTACAAACTATCTCCAAATGAAATTACTATAGAAGGAAAAAAAGAAGTATTAGATAAAATAAATATTATAAGTACTAAACCTGTTAAAATAGAGGATTTAAAAGATGTAAACAGTGTTGATATTGGACTTGATATTCCAAATGGAATAAAAGTGAATGATAATATTTCAAGTGTTAAGATAGATGTAGATAAAAATATAACAAGTGAATTTGTTATACCAAAGTCAAATATAGATATTCTTAATAAAGAAAGTAACATAGACGCAAAATTAGATTTAAGTAAAGTTCCGGATGATATAAAAGTTACTATTGTACATTCAGATGAAATTAAAGATTTAAGTAAAGATGATATACAACTTTATATAGATATGACTGATAAGTCAAAAGGAGAAGGAAAATATAGTATAAAATATAAAAGCAAATATGATTTTAAAGAAGTTAAGATAGACCCTCAAATAGTAGAGATATAAATTAATATAACAAGATGCAACAAAAATTACTAAGTTAAATAAATAATTATTGTTGCATCTTTTTTATTTTAGATATATGATAAAAATGTAGAGGAAAACAATTTCATAAAAACTTTATATATAAAATGGGGTGACGTATTGAGAAGTTTTAATGATGTAATTAAGTATGCTAAGGAAAGGGGTCCTAAAACTATATCAGTAGCTTGTTCACAAGACAAGGAAGTTTTAATAGCTGTTGATATAGCTAAAAGAGAAGGCATAGCAAAGGCTATATTAGTGGGAGATATAGAAAAAACAAAAAGTATAGCAAATGAATTAAATATAGATTTGAATGAATATGAATTAATAGAAGAAAAAGACTTAGATAAGGCATCTTTAAAAGCGGTAAGTTTAGTATCTGAAGGTAAAGCAGATATGGTAATGAAAGGTTTAGTAGACACATCAATAATTTTAAAAGCAGTTTTAGATAAAGAAGTGGGGTTAAGAACTGGGAATATACTAAGTCATGTTGCGGTATTTGATGTTAAAGGATATGATAGGCTTTTCTTTATAACTGATGCTGCTATGAATTTAGCGCCAGACTTAAAAGCAAAGAAACAAATTATAGAAAATGCATGTGTTGTAACTAATGCTTTAGATATAGAAATCCCTAAAGTAGCAATAGTCTGTGCAAAGGAAAAAGTAAATCCTAAGATGCCAGATACAGTAGATGCTAAAAATTTAGAGGATATGTGTAAAAATGGGGAAATAAAAGGATGTATAGTGGGAGGTCCTTTTGCTTTAGATAATGCAGTATCAGAAGAAGCGGCTAAACATAAGGGAATAGATAATCCAATTGCAGGTAAAGCAGATATACTTTTGGCTCCAGATATAGAAGCTGGAAATATACTATATAAATCATTAGTGTTTTTCTCTGAAAGTAAAAATGCTGGTATCATAGTTGGAGCTAAAGCACCAATAATATTAACTTCTAGAGCGGATAGTGAGGAAACTAAGTTAAATTCCATAGCATTAGGGGTTTTAATGGCTGCAAAAGGTTAAATTGATAAATATACAGGGGGCTTAATATGGAGAAAAAATTTAAAATCTTAACAATCAATCCAGGATCAACATCAACTAAAATAGCTGTTTTTGATAATGAAGAATTATTATTTGAGAAAACACTAAGACACACTTCGGAAGAAATAAGCAAATATGAAAAAATATCAGATCAATTTGAATTCAGAAAACAAGTAATAGAAGATGCCTTAAAAGAAGGTGGAATAAAAGTATCAGATTTAGACGCTGTAGTAGGTAGGGGAGGACTTTTAAAGCCTATAACAGGTGGTACATATAGTGTAGATGAGGAAATGGTAGAGGACTTAAAAGTAGGAGTTTTAGGAGAACATGCATCTAATTTAGGTGGATTAATAGCAAAAGAAATAGGAGATAGTGTAGGCATACCTTCATATATAGTAGACCCAGTTGTTGTAGATGAGTTAAATGATGTAGCTAGAATTTCAGGTATACCTGAGATTACTAGAAAGAGTATATTCCATGCTTTAAATCAAAAAGCTACAGCAAGAAGAGCTGCTAAAGATTTAAATAAGAAGTATGAAGACTGTAACTTTATAGTAGCACATATGGGTGGAGGAATATCTGTTGGAGCTCACTTAAAGGGTTCTGTAATAGATGTAGCTAACGCTTTAGATGGAGAAGGACCATTCTCACCTGAGAGAAGTGGAGGTCTACCAGTTGGAGATTTAGTTAAAATGTGCTTTAGTGGAGAATATACACAAGATGATATAAAGAAAAGAATAAAAGGAAATGGTGGATTAGTAGCATACTTAAATACTAATGATGGTAGAGAAGTAGAAGCTATGATTGAAGCAGGAAATGATAAAGCTAAAATAGTATATGAAGCTATGGCATATCAAGTTGCTAAAGAAATAGGAGCTTGTGCAACTGTTTTAAATGGAGAAGTTGATGCAGTTTTATTAACAGGTGGTATATCATATTCAAAGATGGTTACAAATATGATAATAGATAAGGTTAAATTTGTGGCTGAGGTAAAGGTTTACCCTGGCGAAGATGAAATGATAGCTTTAGCTCAAGGGGGGCTTAGAGTTTTATCAAATGAAGAAGAAGCTAAAGTTTATGGTAAAGAACTAGCTATAGCTAATACATTATAAAAAGGTGATTAAATGATAGTAAATGACAAGAGAATTAGAATCATCATAGGTCACTATGGTAGTGGTAAAAGTGAGTTTTCCATGAATTATGTTACACGTCTTAGGGAACTTATAGATACAAAAGTTGCAATATCTGATTTAGATGTAGTAAATGTCTATTTTAGAACTAGGGAGAAAAGGGATTTTTTACAGTCTAAAGATATATTACCAATAGATAGTTCAGTTCAAGCAACTACATTAGATTTACCAGCAGTATCTGCTCAAGTTACAAGTCCAATAACTGATAAAGAATATAATTATGTAATTGATGTAGGTGGAGATGATGTAGGAGCTAGAGTTTTAGGAAGATTTAGTCATTTAATAGAAAAAGATGATTATGATATGTTTTGTGTAGTAAATGCAAATAGAGAGAAAACTCAAACAGCACAAGATGTTATAAATCACATTAAATCTATAGAAAAAACTTCAAATCTTAAAGTGACAGGACTTGTTAATAATACACATTTAGTTAGAGAAACTACTGTAGATGATATTTTAAAAGGAAATGAATTAATAAAAGAAGTTTCAAATTTAACGGGCATACCTATAAGATATGTCACGTGTTTAGAAAGCTTGATACCTCAACTTCCAAACAACTTAAGGGGAGAAATATTCCCAGTTAAATTATACATGAGGGAATGTTGGATTTAATAAGAGGTTTAAATATATACAGTTCAAGGGAGGCTAATTTTATGGCTAAGGGAAAAGTAACTTTTGACCAAGACTTTTGTAAAGGGTGTGCACTTTGTGTAGATGCATGTCCAGTTAAAATTGTAGAGATAGACACAACTACAATAAACAATAAGGGGTATAATCCAGCTACTGTTTCAGATTTAGACAAGTGTATAGGATGTGCAAATTGTGCAACTATGTGTCCAGATGCAGTTATAACAGTTGAGAGAGACTAAATATAAACTTAAGGGGGAATTAAAATGGCTAAGATACTTATGAAAGGTAACGAAGCGATAGGAAAAGCAGCTATGGAAGCTGGTTGTAAGTATTTCTTTGGATATCCAATAACACCACAAAATGAGTTGCCAGAATATATGTCTAGAGAATTACCAAAGAACGAAGGGGTATTTGTTCAAGCAGAATCAGAAGTATCTGCTATAAATATGGTTTATGGAGCTGCTGGTGCAGGAGCTAGAGTTATGACTTCGTCATCTTCTCCTGGAATAGCTTTAAAGCAAGAAGGTATAACTTATATAGCAGGAGCAGAACTTCCATGCGTTATAGTTAATATAATGAGAGGTGGCCCAGGTCTTGGAGGAATACAACCATCTCAAGCTGACTATTTTATGTCAACAAGAGGTGGAGGTAACGGAGATTATAGAACACCAGTATATGCTCCAGCAACTGTACAAGAAGCAGTTGATATGGTAATGGAAGCGTTTGAAGTTGCTGATTATTACAGAACTCCAGTTATGGTAGTTGGAGATGGTATGATAGGTCAAATGATGGAACCTGTAGAATTTAATGCACCTAAAAAAAGAGATTTAGCTCCAAAAACTTGGGCAAGTGTTGGAACTAAAATGGAAAGAAAGCCAAATATAATAAACTCTTTATACTTAGATCCTAAAGCTTTAGAAGATCACTGTATAAATTTAGAAGCTAAATATAAAGAAATAGAAAAAAATGAAACTGATTATGAAATGTATAAAACAGAAGATGCTGAAATAGTTTTTGTTGCATATGGAACTACTTCAAGAATCGTTAAAAATACAATAGAATCATTAAGAGAAGAAGGAATAAAAGCTGGACTTATAAGACCTAAAACTTTATGGCCATTCCCATTTGAAGCATTTAACCAAATACCACAAGCTAAAAATATATTAACTGTGGAAATGAGTATGGGGCAAATGGTAGAAGATGTTAGATTAGCTATAGAAGGTAGATTACCAGTACATTTCTATGGAAGAACTGGTGGTATGATACCATCACCAGCAGAGATAGCTGATAAAGCTAGACAAATAGTTGAAGATTCTCAAGAAGTAGCTATGGGAGGTGCTAGATAATGACAGTTGTATTCAAAAAAACTCAAGGACTAACAGATAAACATACTCACTACTGTCCAGGGTGTACACATGGAATAATACACAGAATAGTTGCAGAAGTATTAGAAGAGTTAGGAGTATTAGGAGATGCTATAGGTGTTGCACCTGTTGGATGTTCAGTTTTAGCTTATGATTATTTTAACTGTGATATGCAAGAAGCATCTCATGGTAGAGCACCAGCTGTTGCGACTGGAATAAAGAGAGTTCATCCTGATAAAGTAGTTTTCACTTATCAAGGTGATGGAGATTTAGCATCAATAGGTACAGCTGAAATAGTTCATGCTGCTGCTAGAGGAGAAAAATTTACAACTATATTTGTAAATAATGCTATATATGGAATGACTGGTGGACAAATGGCACCAACTACCTTAGTAGGGCAAAAAGCTACTACAGCTCAAAGCGGAAGAGATATTAACTTACAAGGAGCTCCTATAAGAATAGCAGAGATGTTAGGAACATTAGATAGAGCTGTATTTGTAGAAAGAGTTTCAGTAGATACTCCAGCTAACGTAAGAAAAGCTAAAAAAGCTATAAAAAAAGCATTTGAAGTACAATTAGCTGGTCTTGGATTTGGTATAGTAGAAGTTTTATCTACTTGTCCAACAAACTGGGGATTAACACCTCAAAATTCATTACAATGGCTAAGAGATAATATGATGCCATATTATCCAATAGGAAACATTAAAGATGTTAAAGTTGAGGAGGCGAAGTAATATGGCTACAGAAAGAGTAATATGTGCAGGATTTGGTGGTCAAGGTGTTATGTCTATGGGACAATTACTTACTTATGCAGGGATGCTTGAGGAGAAAGAAGTTTCATGGTTACCTTCATACGGACCAGAAATGCGTGGAGGAACAGCTAACTGTTCAGTAACAATTTCTGATATACCAGTAGGATCTCCAGTTATAACTGATGATGCAACTTGTGCTATAGTAATGAATTTACCTTCCCTTGATAAATTTGAAAAAGATGTTATTCCTGGTGGAAAAATTTTAGTAAATAGTTCATTAATCGAGAAAAAAGTAGAAAGAGAAGATATAAAAGCTTATTATATACCAGCTAATGAAATAGCTTTAGAACTTGGTAATCCAAGAGTTGCTAATATGATAATGCTAGGAGCATACTTAGAATTAAATAAATGTGTAGAAGTTGAATCAGTATTAGAAGCTTTCAAAAAAGTTTTTGGACCAAGTAAAGAGAAGTTTGTTCCATTAAATAAAGAAGCGTTAATGAAAGGTGCAGAAGCTGTACAAAATAAAGAAGCACTTGCATAATTTTAAATATATGAAAAAAATATAAAAAGTGACATAAAAAAGACAATAGTATTTAAACTATTGTCTTTTTTTGATAAACATATTACAATATCAATTATGAACTAAAGATTTAACCTGAACATAATATAAGATTATATTCAAGTTAAATCTTTATTGTTGGAAGGAGTATTTTAAGATGAGAAAATATTTTGGAACTGACGGAGTAAGAGGAATAGCTAATACAGAATTAAACTGTGACCTTGCATATAAACTAGGTAGAGCTGGCGGATATGTTTTAACTAAGGGGAAAGAAAAAGTTAAGGTTGTAGTTGGAAAAGATACTAGAGTATCTGGGGATATGCTAGAATCTGCTCTTATAGCTGGACTTATGTCAGTTGGATGCGATATAATAACTGTTGGGGTTATACCAACACCAGGGGTTGCTTATTTAACTAAATACTATAATGCTGACTGTGGAGTAGTTATATCAGCATCACATAACCCTGTTGAATATAATGGAATAAAGTTTTTTAATGAATATGGATATAAATTAGATGATTCTATTGAATTAGAAATAGAAAAGTATATAGATGATATAGATAAAGTAGATGTTCATCCAACAGGAAGTAATGTTGGAAAAAAACTACACAAACATGATGCAGTTAGAGACTATGTTAACTACTTAAAAACAATAGTAAATGCAGACTTTAAAGGATTAAAGGTAGTATTAGACTGTGCTAATGGAGCATCTTATAAAGTTGCACCTATGGTTTTTGAAGAATTAGGAGCAGACGTTGTAGCAATAAATAATAATCCTGATGGAAATAATATAAATGATAAATGTGGATCAACACATCCAGAAAGCTTACAAGAAGCTGTAGTTAATCATAATGCGGATTTAGGGCTTGCATATGATGGAGATGCAGATAGACTTATTGCTGTAGATGAAAAGGGTCAAATAGTTGATGGAGACCATATAATGATATTAGGTGCCATCTATTTAAAGAAGCATAATAAATTAGCAAAAGATACTTTAGTTGTTACAGTTATGAGTAATATAGGATTAGTTATAGCAGCTAAAGAAAATAATATAAATTTAGCTACTACTTCTGTAGGAGATAGATATGTATTAGAAGAAATGAAAAATAGTGGATATAATTTAGGTGGAGAGCAATCAGGGCATATGATATTCTTAGATTATAACACTACAGGAGATGGAGTTTTAAGTTCTTTAATCTTAGCTCAAATAGTTAAAGAAGAAGGTAAAACTTTATCAGCTCTTGCATCAGTAATGACTCAATACCCACAAGTATTAGTAAATGCAAGGATTAAAAATGAAAATAAAAACAGATATATGGAAATACCAGAGATAAAATCTGAAATAGAAAGAATAGAAAAACTAATGGATGGTTCAGGTAGAGTTTTAATAAGACCATCTGGAACAGAACCATTAGTAAGAGTTATGTTAGAAGGTAAAGATGAAGGTCAATTAAAAGAATTAGCTACAAATTTAGCTAATCTAATACAAGAGAAATTATCATAATTTGAAAAGCGAATACTGAGAAATTTCGTAGTATTCGCTTTACAAGCGCCAGAACTTAGATTGAAAATTTGGGTCTGAGTTGACGAGGACAGAGTTTATCGAAGTGTCGGCGGATGCTCTGCGGTGTGTTTACCATCGGAAAGTTTTTACAAAACATGTAAGTAATTACATGTACAAAATAAAGCTTATGTAAACTGACCTGAATCTTAAAAATATATATAAATAATATTTTTAGGAGGACACAAAATATGTGTGGTATAGTTGGATATTTAGGAAATAGAATGGCTACGGAAGTTTTAGTAGAAGGACTTTCTAAGCTTGAGTACAGAGGGTATGATTCAGCAGGTGTTGCAATAAACACTGGAGATGAATTAGAAATAAGAAAATTCAAAGGTAGGTTAGCTATTTTAGCTGAAGATTTACAAAAAAACCCTATAAAAGGTGGATTAGGTATAGGACATACAAGATGGGCAACTCATGGAGAACCATCAGATGTAAACTCACATCCTCACTTTAATATGGATAAAACAATAGCTGTTGTTCACAATGGTATAATAGAAAACTACATTGAATTAAAAGAAGAATTACAAGCTGAAGGTGTAAAATTCTTATCTCAAACAGATACAGAAGTTGTTGCACATTTAGTTGATAAATACTATGAAGGTAATTTACTAGATGCAGTATATAAAGCTACTCAAAGATTAAGAGGTGCTTATGCATTAGGTGTTATATGCAAGGACAACAATCAAGAATTAGTTTCAGTTAGAAAGGATAGTCCTTTAGTAGTTGGTCTTGGAGAAGGTGAAAACTTTATAGCATCAGATATACCTGCAATATTAAAATATACAAGAAAAGTATATTTCTTAGAAAATGGAGAATTTGTTCATATAGTAGGAGATAAGGTTACTGTTTTAAATGAAAATAGAGAAGTTGTTGATAAAAAAGTAAACGAAATAACTTGGGATGTAGAAGCTGCATCAAAAGGTGGATATGAACATTTCATGTTAAAAGAAATATATGAACAACCTAATGGAGTTAAAGAAACATTAGTAAGAAGATTAAATGAAAATGGAGAAATTCATTTAGATGATATAAAAATGACTAAAGAAGATTTAGATAATATAAATAGAGTTTATATAGTAGCATGTGGTACAGCTTATCATGCAGGTCTTGTAGGAAAATTTGCTATAGAAAAGTTTGCTAAAATACCAGTTATAACTGATATAGCTTCAGAATTTAGATATAGAGATCCATTTATAGATGATAAGACTTTATTAATATTAGTAAGTCAATCAGGAGAAACTGCAGATACTTTAGCATCTTTAAGATATGCTAAAGAAAGAGGAGCAAGAATATTATCAGTAACTAATGTTGTTGGATCATCAATAGCTAGAGAATCTGATGATGTATTCTATACTTGGGCAGGTCCTGAAATATCAGTTGCTTCTACAAAGGCTTATACAACTCAATTAGTATCTTTTTATATGATAGCTTTAGATTTTGCTATAAAGAAAGGTACTATAACTAAAGAGTATTATAATGAAATGATAGAAAAATTAAAAGAAATGCCTTTAAAAGTAGAAGAAGCATTAAAACAAGAAGACTATATAAAAGAAATAGCTAAAACTTTAAAAGAAAAGCATAGTGCTTTCTATTTAGGTAGAGGTCTAGATTATAATATAGCTATGGAAGGTGCTCTAAAAATAAAAGAAATATCTTATATACATGCTGAGGCATTCGCTGCTGGAGAATTAAAGCACGGTACAATAGCATTAATAGAAAAAGGTACTCCTGTTATAGCAATAGCATCTCAAGAAGCTTTATTTGAAAAGATGGTTTCTAATATGGAAGAAGTTAGAGCTAGAGGAGCATATGTTATAGCTATTGCTCAAGAGAAAAACAAAGAAGTTGAAAAAGCTGCTGACGAGGTAATATATATACCTAATGTTGAGGATGTATTATCAAGTATATTAACAGTTTTACCACTTCAATTATTATCTTACTACGTTGCAGTTGAAAGAGGTTGTGATGTAGATAAGCCTAGAAACTTAGCTAAATCAGTTACAGTTGAATAAGATAGCAAATAAAAGCCTATGTAATTGCATAGGCTTATTTTATAGTGAATACATTTTTAAATTGATAAATTGCAAATAGTATAATCTTCTATTTTACGTTAATAATTATAAATATGAATTAAATGAAATCTAGGGGGTATATACTATGAAGAAAATATTAATTACAATAAGTTTAGTATTTATGTTTTTACTAGGGTTATTTGTTTGTTATGGAGAATCAAAAAATAGTTCAGAAAATAATGGGTATCTACAAATGATAAATTCTTTTGAAAATACGAATAGTGAATTTAAGTTTTATAATATTAAAGCAAATGCTTATTTAGATAAATCTTTAAATAAAGAAGAAATGAAAAATATATGTGTGGATATTATTTCCATGCTTGGTTTAGAAGAGTCTCAATTAAAGTGGATAGAGAGTAAAAAGAAGGCTCAAAGTCAGGTATATGCACAAATAGAAGAAAAAAATAAAAATATATCTATAATTGTTGCAAATAAAAGCAAAAATGAGTCATATATTATAGTTGACATATTAGAAAATAAAGTATATAAAGATATAGTGGATATTTATACAGTTCTAGAAACTACTTTAAACAGCTATTGTAAAAGGGTTGATGTTTATACATGTTTAGCTGGAGAATATAAAAAAAAGTTACAACTATATAAATATGATGATATTTTGAAAAAAATATTATATAATATGAATGCTAAAGAAATAGATAGGGTAGAAGAGGAAAATTTTATGTCAGTTACAGCTTTTAGTAAAGCTATAAAAACTGATTACTTAGATTATTTGGGAAATAAGGTAAATTTAAATATAGGAATTAGGTATAGTGAAAATGAAGAAAAAACAATGATTTATATCGCTACGCCTATAATAAAATTAGATTATTAATAAGATTATGAGGAGAAAAGTAAAATGGCAAAAATTTTAGTGAAAAAGAGTAATCCACTTGTAGGAAATGTTAAAATAGACGGGGCGAAAAATGCAGTACTACCAATAATAGCAGCAACTTTATTAGCAGATGGAAAATCTGTATTAAAAGGGGTTCCTAACTTAAAAGATGTTCATGTAATATCTGATTTATTAAGACATTTAGGGGCAAAAGTTGAATATAAGGATTGTACACTAACGGTAGATGCAAGTGAAATAAAAACTTGTGAAGCTCCATATGAACTTGTAAGAAAAATGAGAGCATCATTCCTAGTGATGGGACCACTATTAGCAAGATTTAATCATACTAAAATATCTATGCCAGGGGGATGTGCAATAGGTACGAGACCAATTGATTTACATTTAAAAGGATTTAAAGCATTAGGGGCAAATGTAATAATAGATCATGGGTTTGTAGAAGCAAATACTGAAAAATTAGTAGGAAGTAAGTTATACTTAGATTTTCCATCAGTAGGAGCTACAGAAAATATAATAATGGCAGCTGCATTAGCAGAAGGTACTACTATAATAGAAAATGCAGCAGAAGAGCCAGAAATAGTTGACTTAGCTAATTTCTTAAATGAAATGGGAGCTAATGTTAAAGGTGCAGGAACTAACACAATCAGAATAAAAGGAGTTAAGTCATTAAAAGGAGCAGAACATACTGTTATACCAGATAGAATAGAAGCTGCAACATATATGGTAGCAGCAGCTATGACAAAAGGAGATATAACTATAGAAAATGTAATGATGGAACACTTAAAGCCTGTTGTAGCTAAATTAAAGGAAGCTGGTTGTGAAGTAATAGATATGGAAAATGCAGTTAGAGTAAAAGGTCCTGAGGTATTAAAACCAATAGATATAAAAACTTTACCTCATCCAGGATTCCCAACAGATGTTCAAGCGCAATTTATGGCTATGGCTACAATTGCCAACGGTACAGGTGTAGTTATAGAAACTGTATTTGAAAATAGATTTATGCATGTAGCAGAATTTAATAGAATGGGAGCTAACATAAAGATAGAAGGCAGAAGTGCTATAGTTACAGGAGTAGATAAATTATATGGATCTAAAGTAAAAGCTACAGATTTAAGAGCAGGAGCAGCTTTAATATTATGTGGACTTATAGCAGAAGGTGAAACTGAAGTAGGAGATATATATCACATACAAAGAGGATATGTGGATATAGATAAGAAAATCCAAGCATTAGGTGGAAACATAGAAATAATTGAAGATTAATATTTAGTAATAATTACATAGGGTTGTTCATAAAATTTATTGATTAGAAGTATTTATCTAAGGAGGAAAATTTTATGAAGAACCCTTTATTAGTTTTAGCTAGTACAGTGCTAGTTACAGTAGCGATACCAGTTTTTATATCTGTATTTACTTATGATTCAGATTTAAAACAAAATGATAACTCTATAAATCAATTTAACATTAAATCTAAAGGAACTAAAAAAATAATAAATTATGAAACTGTAAATAAAGAATCGCCTAATATAAAAGTTTATAACCATAAAAAAGGACAAGTTGAAAATATAGATATAGAAGATTATCTATGTAGTGTACTTGCAGGAGAGATGTCACCTGAATTTAATATAGAAGCATTAAAATCACAAGCTGTAGCAGCAAGAACATTTACGATATATAATAAAAATACTAATAAGCACAAAAATGCAGATGTATGTACAGATTATAAACATTGTCAGGAATATAAAAGTAAAGAAGAATTATTAAATAAAAATGGACAAGAATGGATGGATAAATATTATAAAAAAATACAGCAAGCTGTTAAAGAAACAAAAGGACATATAATTGTTTATAATGATCAACCAATACTACCACTTTATTTTTCTACATCTTCTGGGAATACGGAAAATAGTGAAGAAGTGTTTAGTACTAAGTATCCGTACTTAAGATCTGTAAATAGTCCGTATGATAAAAGCGCACCTAAATATGCATCTAATATTAAGATAAACAACTCAGATTTTGTAAATATTATAAAAAAGAGTTATCCTAATATAAATATATCAGAAAGTAATTTATCTAAGAAAATTCGAATTAAAAATAGAAGCAAAGGTGGGTCGGTAAATCAAATTAAAGTTGGAAATAAAAATTTAACAGGTCGTGATATAAGGAATTTATTCGATTTAAATTCTGCTAATTTTGATTTGAAGTTTAATAAAGATTATGTAGACATTGTAGTAAAAGGATATGGTCATGGTGTAGGAATGAGTCAATGGGGAGCACAAGGAATGGCTAGTGAAGGGTATGCTTATTATGAGATTTTAAATCATTATTACTCAGGAACACAAATTAAAGATATATACTAAAACTCTAAACCAATCTAATTTTAGATTGGTTTAGAGTTTTTTTATTGTATAGCATATAAACATATAAAAACTGTATAAAAATAACAAAATAGGTACAAAATACAAATGTATGAAGATATATGAATATATTTGGAGGTGTGTCATGAAAAAGAAAAAACTATTAGAAAAAGATGGTTTTTATTTAGCTTTATTTGTATGTGTTTGTTTAGTAGCTATTGGAGGTGTTTGGTTTACAAAAAATAGTGTAGATAATTTAGCAACTAAAAGTGGTTTTTTAAATAATAAAGATAAAGTTGCAAAAGGTGATGAAGATGAAGAAATACATTTAATAGAAGAAGAGAAAAAAGTTGTACCTACTACTACTAACTCAAAAGAGAATTTAGAAAAAGCAAAGGAAAAAGAAGTTAGCAAACAAAGTGAAAGTAAACTTAATTATCTAGGTGAGAAAGTTATAAGAGAATATTCAGAAAAGGAACCAAGCTACTCAAGTACATTAGATGTTTGGGAAATACATAAAGGATTAGATGTACAAGCAAAGAAAGGAAGTAAAGTAAAAGCTTTAGTAAGTGGAAAAGTTACAGATATCTTTGAAGACCAGCAACATGGAGTATCAGTAAAAATAGAAGCAAAAGATAAAGTATCTGTTGTATATTCTAATTTAGATGAAAAAGTATATGTAAAAAAAGGACAAGAAATTAAAGATGGAGATGTTATAGGGAAAGTAGGAAATACTACAAGTGTTGAGAGTTTAGATGCTCCACATATTCATTTGACTGCAACAAAACATGGTAAATCTATAGATCCTATGACATTGATTAAATAAAAAATATAACAAGCTCAATCTAATTTGATTGGGCTTGTTATATTTTTTATTTAATTTACATATATATCACTAAGGCCAGATTTAAGGGGGGGAAGTTTTGAGATCTCACATAGAAGAAAGAGCTATAGTTGTTGCAAAGTATATATTAGAAAAGAAAACAACAGTTAGACAAACAGCTAAAACATTTGGTGTAAGTAAAAGTACTATACACAAAGATGTAACAGAACGATTGGAGGAAATTAACCCATCTCTTGCCAAAGAGGTTAAAATGGTTTTAGAAAAAAATAAATCAGAAAGACATATCAGAGGTGGAATGGCAACGAAACAAAAATATGAAATTAAATGTGACAAAAATGTAGGTTAATATACCTACATTTTTTCTTGACTTAAAAGTAGTTTTTGTATATTTTGTATGTAGAGTATTTAAATTAACGAATAGTTTATAGAAATAAAAAGGAGTTGAAATAGATGGCTAAAGGAGCTGACATTGGCATAGACTTAGGGACGGCGAATGTTTTTGTATATGTCAACGGTAAGGGGATAGTTTTAGAAGAACCTTCTGTTGTTGCTATAGAAAAAAGATCAAAGAATGTTTTGGCTGTAGGATCTGAGGCTAGAAGAATGATAGGAAGAACACCTGGAAATATAGTAGCTATAAGACCTTTAAAAGATGGAGTAATATCTGATTATAATATAGCTGAAAAAATGTTAAGTTATTATGTGAACAAAGTTGTAGAAAAAAAGGGATTTTCTAGATTTTTTATGCCGAGAATAATGGTATGTGTTCCAAGTGGAGTAACAGAAGTAGAAAAAAGGGCTGTAGAAGAAGCGACTAGACAAGCTGGAGCTAGAGATGTATATATAATTGAAGAAACCATAGCAGCAGCCATAGGCGCTGGAATAGACATATCTAGAGCTGATGGAAATATGATTATCGATATAGGCGGAGGAACAGTAGATATGGCTGTAATATCTTTAGGTGGAGCTGTAGTGAGTGAATCTATAAAAATGGGTGGAGACAGATTTGATGAATATATAGTTTCGTATATTAGAAAACATCATAACTTACTTATAGGAGATAGAACTGCTGAGCAAATAAAAATAAATATTGGGACAGCTTATCCTAGAGAAGAAGACGTAACTATGGATGTTAGAGGTAGAAACTTAATAACTGGGCTTCCACAAAAAATATCTATAAATTCATCTGAAATATTAGAAGCTTTAGAAGATGGTGTCAATCAAATTGTTTCTACGGTTTGTGCTGTACTTGAAAAAACACCACCAGAGTTAGCTGCAGATATAAGTGATTCAGGAATTATAATGACGGGTGGAGGATCTTTAATATATGGTTTAGATAAAAAGATAGAAGAAAAAACTGGAATAAAGGTAAAAATAGCAGAGGATCCTTTGACATGTGTAGCTAAAGGAACAGGACAAGCACTTTCAACATTAGATTTATTAGAGATAGGTGGAACAGTACCATTTAAAAGAAAAATAAATAAAGGATGATTTTAATATGTTAAATATAGATCAAATAAAAGAATTAATACCTCATAGATATCCATTTTTACTTGTAGATAAAATCTTAGAATTAGAAGTTGGGAAAAAAGCTATAGGTATAAAAAATGTAAGTGCAAATGAACCATTTTTCCAAGGTCATTTTCCAGAATATCCTATAATGCCAGGTGTTTTAATAGTAGAAGCTATGGCACAAGTTGGAGCGATTGCTATGATGTCAGTAGAAGAAAATAAAGGTAAATTAGGTGTGTTTGCGGGAATAGATAAAGTTAGATTTAAAAAAGAAGTTAGACCTGGAGATACTTTAAAAATGGAAGTAGAAATGATTTCAATAAAAAGAAGTATAGGAAAAGCAAAAGCTAGTGCATATGTAGATGAAGAATTAGTATGTAGTGGGGAATTAATGTTTGCATTAGTTCAAAAATAAAGAAGCTATATAAGATATAGCTTCTTTATTTTTATATAATAAGGGGATAAGTTAAGTTGAAAGTATTAAAGATAATGCTATTATTTCAGACATTTCTAAAATAAAGCTTAGTCGTATGTTGTTAAAAGAAAATTTGTTATTTTCATCAACTTTATCGACGATACCGACTATAGAATAATTGCCGATTTCTGGTAGTTTTTTTCCCACTCCTTTTCCAGGAAGAATAGGGCCTTTTCTTATTTGTAGATTTCCTATATTATTTTTTGAACCTAAACAAGCGTCTATAGCTAAAAAATTACCCTTGGGATGTTTTTTCTTTATAGACTGTAGAGATTCATATATATTTAAGGCATGAATAGGTTTATCTAAAGTACCATAAACAGGATATTTATAATTGCTGTTTTTTAACATCGTTCCAACTAAAGGGCCTAAAGAATCGCCTATAGCTCTGTCGGTGCCTATACAAACTATAACCGTATTCTCATCAATTATATCTTTTAATGTATCGCTAAGAACTTGAACAACACTATCTTTTTTGTAGTTTACTTTAGCCAAATACATGGGAACATCCCCCCTTACAATAAATATATGAAAATTATAAAAAAAAATAACAAGTAAAATTTTAAGAAATATATTGATAAGAAGTTTTAATAGTAGTATAATCATACGTATAAAATAAAAGTTAATAAATTTCTTAATTACCTTATTAAGAGAGGTGGAGGGACAGGCCCTGTGAAACCCAGCAACCATTCCGAATGGAAAAGGTGCTAATTCCTACAAGATATTTATATCTTGAAAGATGAGGTTAGTTAGTTATTGATGAATATAATTAACCTCTTCTTAAAAAGAAGAGGTTTTTTTAATATCAAAAAAAACTATACAAACATAAAACTAAGGTAATGGAGATAAGTTAAAATATAAATGTATAGGAGGGTAATTAAATGGCAAAACATTTATTTACATCAGAATCAGTTACAGAAGGGCATCCAGATAAAATATGTGACCAAATATCAGATGCAATACTAGATGCGTTATTAGAAAAAGATCCACTAGCAAGAGTTGCTTGTGAAACTACAGTTACTACAGGATTAGTATTAGTTGCGGGAGAAATAAGTACTAATACATATGTTGATATACCAAAATTAGTTAGAAATACAATTAAAGAAATAGGATATACTAGAGCTAAATATGGATTTGATGGAGAGACTTGTTCTGTTATAACAGCTATAGATGAACAATCAGGAGATATAGCTATGGGAGTAGATGAAGCTTTAGAAAATAGAAGCGGAGAAATAACAGAAGATGAAATAGAAAAAATAGGAGCTGGAGACCAAGGTATAATGTTTGGTTTTGCTTGTAATGAAACTGAAGAATTAATGCCACTTCCAATATCTCTTGCTCATAAATTATCAAGAAGATTAACAGAAGTTAGAAAAAGTGGAGAATTAGAATACCTAAGACCAGATGGGAAAACTCAAGTAACTATTGAGTACGATGGAAATAAGGCTGTTAGAGTTCATACAGTTTTAATATCTACTCAACATTGTGAAACAGTAAGCAATGAAACTATAAGAAGAGACTTAATAGAAAAAGTTATAAAAGAAGTTATTCCTAGTGAATTACTAGATGATGAAACTAAGATATACATAAATCCAACAGGAAGATTCGTTATAGGAGGACCTCAAGGAGATACAGGTCTTACAGGAAGAAAAATAATAATAGATACTTATGGTGGATATTCTAGACATGGTGGAGGAGCTTTCTCAGGAAAAGACCCTACAAAAGTTGATAGATCAGCTGCATATGCAGCAAGATATGTTGCTAAAAATATAGTAGCAGCAGGACTTGCTGATAAATGTGAAATAGAATTAGCTTATGCTATAGGTGTTGCTAGACCTTTATCTGTATTTATAGACACTTTTGGAACAGGAAAAGTTAGTGAAGAAAAACTTGTTGAGTTAGTAAACAAGCATTTCGACTTAAGACCAGGAGCAATAATAAGAGATTTAGAATTAAGAAAACCAATGTATAAAAAAGTTGCAGCATATGGACACTTTGGTAGAACTGACTTAGATTTACCATGGGAAAGAACAGATAAAGCTGAAACTTTAAGAAGTGAAGCATTAGGTAAATAAAAATTTACTTTTTAATTGAAAAGATAAGAAGACTGTAATTTTACAGTCTTCTATTTTTTTTATAACTATTTACTTGTATAATAATAATAAATTATGTAAACGATAAAGTTAGTATTTTATAGGAGATTATTTATGGAAAAAATAGAAGGAATGATAAGCGATATTGTATTTAAAAATGAAGATAATGGTTATGTTATTGCACATTTGTCAAATGAAAATAATGATGTTGTAATAGTTGGATGTATGCCGACTCTAACAGTTGGAGAGAGCATAGAGGTTGAGGGCAAATGGGTAAATCATAAAACTTATGGGACTCAGTTTGAAGTTAGTAGTTTTATGCCTGTTACTCCATCTTCCATAGAAGGTATATATGTTTATTTATCTTCTGGAATGATAAAAGGGATAGGAGAAAAAATGGCTAAAAGGATAATTGATAAATTTGGGGTTGATACATTAGATATAATTCAAAATTCTCCTCAAAGATTATCTGAAGTTGAAGGTATAGGTACTAAAAAGATAGAGCAAATAGCCAAAAGTTATGAAGATGATAGAGAGCTAAGAAATATAATAATTAAATTATCTCCTTATGGAATAACTCCTAATTTTTGTTTGAAAATATATAAAAAGTATAAAAACAAGGCAATAGATGTTATAAGTAAAAATCCATATAAACTAGCAGAGGATGTTAGAGGTATTGGATTTAAAGTAGCTGACAAAATAGCAGCAAATTTAGGAATAGATAAATACTCAAAAGATAGAATAATGCAAGGAGTTTTATATACACTTAATCAATCTTTAGCTAGTGGTCATACTTATTTACCTAAAGATATATTAGTAGAAGAAACCAGTAAGCTTTTGGGAATAGATAAAGAATATATCTTAGATTCTATTTTGAATCTAGCATATGATCAAAAAATTCATATTGAAAGAAATCTTGGGAACACAGAACATATATATTTAATTCCTTATTATTTATCTGAAAATGGAGTATGTAAGCAAATTATAAAATTATCTCAGTCAGAGTTTAAAGATTTAAATATAGATATAGAAGAAGAAATAGAAAAAGTTGAAGAAGAAACGAATATAAAACTTGCTAAAAATCAAATTTTAGCTGTTAAAGAAGCTATAAATAGTGGATTAGTAGTAATAACTGGCGGGCCTGGAACAGGAAAAACTACTACTATAAATACAATAATAAAAGTATTTGAAAATAATAATCAAGAAGTGCTTTTAGCAGCTCCTACAGGTAGAGCTGCAAAAAGAATGAGTGAAACATCTAATAAAGAAGCTAAAACTATTCATAGATTATTAGAAATGGGATATGCTACGGATTCCGAAGAACTAGTATTTTTAAAAGATGAAGAAGATCCAATTAAAGCAGATGTGGTTATAGTAGATGAAGTATCTATGGTTGATGTTATTCTTATGTATAGTTTATTAAAAGCTATAAAACCAGGAACTAGATTAATATTAGTTGGAGATAGTGATCAGTTACCATCTGTAGGAGCAGGAAATGTTTTAAAGGATATAATAGATTCTGAAGTTATCAATGTTGTTAGATTAAATGAGATTTTTAGACAGGCACAAGAAAGTATGATAGTAGTTAATGCTCATAGAATTAATCAAGGGCTTCCACTACATTTAAATGTTAAAGGTAAGGACTTTTTCTTTATAAAAAAAGATACAAATGAAGAGATATTAAAAGAGATTGTGGGAATAGTAAGTGAAAGGCTTCCTAAATTTTATAAATTAGATAAATTAAAGGATATACAAGTGTTAGCACCTATGAGAAAGGGAGATTTAGGAGTATCAAATTTAAATATTGAGCTTCAAAAATATTTAAATAAAGAAGATAAGTATAAAGTAGAAGAAACTCTACAAAAGAGAATTTTTAGAGTTGGCGATAAAGTAATGCAAATAAAGAATAATTATACTAAAAAGTGGGAAACGGAAGATAAGAGTGAAAGTGGAGAAGGTATATATAATGGTGATATAGGTTATATTTATCATATAGATAAAGAGAATAAAATAATATATGTATTATTTGATCAAACAAAGATAGTGTCATATGAGTATTCAGAATTAGATGAGTTAGACCACAGTTTTTGTACTACTATTCATAAAAGCCAAGGAAGTGAATTTCCAGCTATAGTTATACCTGTAGCTTGGGCTCCTCCAATGTTATTAAATAGGAATTTGCTATACACAGCTGTAACTAGAGCTAAGAAATTAGTTGTATTAGTTGGAAATGTAAAGTATCTAGAGTATATGATTAAAAACAATAGGACTAATGATAGATACTCAAACTTAAGTAAAAAGCTAAATAGATTAAAAAAAGAAGGGCTGTTGGTAAAACATTAAATTAATAATACAAAAGCTAATAGATATTATATATCCGAGTAATATAAAATGTATTATATGTAATAAGCCAATAAGTAAAGATAATACTTATTCATTATGTAGAGATTGTTTTAAAGAACTTAATTTTATAAATGATGGATGTATAAAATGTGGAAAATCAATAATAAATCAATCGATAGAAGAGATTAGTCCAAAGGAATTACTTGATGGGTGTTTATCTTGTATAAATAAAACTTATTACTTTGATAAAGCCATAGGGTGTATTGAATATAATGAGTTTAGTAAAAAGATAGTATTTAAATTTAAATACAATGATAAAACCTTTATGGCAAAATATATAGCAAATATAATTAAAGATAAATTAGATAGTGAAAACATAAAATATGATTATATATTATATGTTCCACTACATAAAAAAAGAGAACGAAAAAGAGGTTTTAATCAATCCAAGTTAATAGCTAAGTATTTAGGGTGTCTGACAAATATAGAAGTATTAAATTGTATAAAAAGAAATAAAAATACATCTAGGTTATTTAATTTAAAAAATGAAGAAAGAATTAAAGAATTAAAAAATGCATTTACTGTGAATGATACAATAGGAGTTTGCAAGAATAAAAATATATTGTTAGTAGATGATATTTTTACGACAGGAAGTACTGTAAATGAAATATCTAAAATACTAAAAGGTAAAGAGGTAAATAATGTATATGTATGTACTTTATTAACAAAAATAAATTCTTATTGACATATACTTCTTAAGATATTAAAATAAATTAGTAATATATTAGGTCTGTGGTTGAAAGTTCATGCCAGTTGCAGGCGAAAGGACCCACGTAAGTTAATTCTAAAAATGGGATTAATGATCATGGTGCAGCTTAGAAGTAAGACCTGCCGACATTAAAGTCGAGAGAGTCAGTAGTGCGGCGAACCCAAGCGAAATCTCCAGCAGGCGAGTGTGGGGGCAAAGACCAGGTCAGCTAAAATATTACAAAAGTACCTTTATAGGTGCTTTTTTTTATCTAAAAACAAATTTCGTTAAATTTATTCGACAATATGACAGTAATAAACAAATTAATAACAAATAAACGTTAGTTCTGTGGATATAATTTTTAAAAAAAGTGTGTAAAATCAAATAATCTACTACTTATTAACAATCTTATTCACATTATCCACAGGATGTTTAATAAAATCAATCCACATATAGTTGATAATATAAAACAATTCGACAAAAAATAAATTTAATTAAATTGAATATTATAATTATAAGAAGCTAACAATAAAAATAAAGGAAATTGAATTTAATCATAGAAATATATACGTAAGTATAGTTTTATACTGGTATATTCTGAAGGGAGATGTTCTTATGAGAATAACAATATCTGGGAAACAAATGGAATTAACAGATGCTATAAAAGATGCAGTAGAAGAAAAATTAGAAAGATTAGATTACTACCTTCACCCAGAAACAGAAGTAAAAGTTACTGTAAGTGCTAAAAAAGCAAGACAAAAAGTAGAGGTAACTATAATACCTATAAGCGGACCTATAATAAGAGCAGAAGATACAGAAGAAAGTTTATATGCAGCTATGGATATTGTATATGATAAGCTTAATACACAATTAAGAAAATATAAAAAAAGAGTCCAAGATAGACATCAGTCAAATGAAAGTATAAGATTTAATCATATAGAGGATTTAAATGAGGAAGATATACAAGATGAAAATGAAAACTCTATAGATATTTCAATAGATAGACGTAAGAGATTTAGTATCAAACCAATGAGTCCGGAAGAAGCTGTGTTACAAATGGATTTATTAGGACATGATTTCTACATGTTTACAAATGCACAAACTGATGATATATCAATAGTATATAAGAGAAAAAATGGTGGATATGGAATAATAGAACAAGCATAGAATTAAATTTGATTATTAAAGCTATCGATAAAAATGAGTATCGGTAGCTTTTTAAATATAAAATATAATAGTTTTATGGTAAAATGTATATTATACATATTATGAACGAGGAGAGAATAGTATATGGGTTTATTAGATAACTTATTTAATATAGCAGATAAAAAAGAAATGAAGAAATTCAATAAAACAGTAGATGAAATAGATGCATTAGAACCTAAGTTTCAAGCCATGTCAGATAGTGAACTAAAGAATATGACAAATGTATTTAAGGAAAGACTTAAAAATGGAGAAACAGTAGATGACATATTAACTGAAGCATTTGCAGTTGCTAGAGAAGCTTCAAAAAGGGTTCTTGGAATGAGACAATATAGAGTTCAGCTTATAGGTGGAATAGTATTACACCAAGGAAGAATAGCTGAAATGAAGACTGGAGAAGGTAAAACTTTAGTTGCAACAGCTCCAGTTTATTTAAATGCATTAACTGGTAAAGGTGTACACGTAGTTACAGTAAATGATTACTTAGCAAAACGTGATAAAGAGCAGATGGGTAAAATTTATGAATTCTTAGGAATGACAGTAGGTGTTATAGTTCATGGACAAAACCCACAAGAAAGAAAGGCTCAATATGAGTGTGATATAACTTATGGTACAAATAATGAATATGGATTTGATTACCTAAAGGATAATATGGTAATACACAAAGAGCAAAAAGTACAAAGAGAATTAAATTATGCAATAGTGGATGAGGTCGACTCTATATTAGTAGATGAGGCTAGAACTCCCCTTATAATATCAGGTCCTGGAGATAAGTCGACTCATTTATATTCAGATGCAAATACATTTATACACACTTTAAAAGAAGATAATTATGAAATAGATGAAAAGCAAAAATCTGTATCTTTAACAGAAAGTGGTATACAAAAAGCAGAGGTTTATTTTGGGGTTGATAACATAACAGATATAGCTCATATAGAATTATTCCATCATATAAATCAAGCATTAAAAGCTCATAAAATAATGAAATTAGATGTAGATTATGTTGTTAGAGATGGAGAAATAGTTATAGTCGATGAATTTACAGGAAGACTTATGTTTGGTAGAAGATACTCAGAAGGATTACACCAAGCTATAGAAGCAAAAGAAGGATTAAGAATTCAAAGAGAATCTAAAACTTTAGCTACCATAACATTCCAAAACTATTTTAGAATGTATAATAAGCTATCAGGGATGACAGGTACAGCTAAAACAGAAGAAGAAGAGTTTAAAGCTATATATAAAATGGATGTTGTTCAAATACCAACTAACAAACCGATATTAAGAGAAGATTTATCTGATTCAGTTTATAAAAGTGAGTTAGGTAAGTTTAATGCAGTTGTAGAAGATATAATAGAAAGACATAAAAATAAGCAACCAGTTCTTGTTGGTACAGTATCGATTGAAAAATCAGAAGTATTATCTATGCTTTTAAAAAGAAAAGGTGTAAAACATGAAGTATTAAATGCTAAAAATCACCATAAAGAGGCAGAGATAGTAGCACAAGCTGGTAGATTAGGAGCTGTAACTATAGCAACTAATATGGCAGGGCGTGGTACTGACATTGTTTTAGGAGGTAACCCAGTATTTTTAACTAAAAAAGAAATGAAAAAAATGGGATACTCTGAGGAATTAATAAATACAGTTGACGCAGATATAGAAAGTTTAGGAATAGAATTAACAGAAGATATAGTAAAAGCTAAAGCTGATTATGATAAAATACTTAAAAAATATAAAGAGCAAACAGAACAAGAGCAAAATAAAGTTAGAGAAGCTGGTGGATTAGCTATAATAGGTACAGAAAGACATGAATCAAGAAGAATTGATAATCAGTTACGTGGTCGTGCAGGCCGTCAAGGAGATCCAGGTAGTTCAAGATTCTATATAAGTTTAGAAGATGAGCTTATGAGATTGTTCGGAAGTGAAAGAATTTCTGGAATGGTTGAAAAAATAGGATTAGATGATGAAACACCAATAGAAGCTAAAATGTTAACTAAATCTATTGAAAATGCTCAAAAGAAAGTTGAAGGTAGAAACTTTGGTATAAGAAAGCATGTACTTCAATATGATGATGTTATGAATAAACAAAGAGAAATCATATATGAGCAAAGAGGTCGTGTGTTAGAAGGTGAAAACTTACAAGAACAAATTCAAGCAATGATTCTATCGATAATAGAAGAATCATATGATATATACGTTACAGATCAAGGTTTAGATCTTCATGCATATAAAGAACATCTATATCATATGTTTATGCCTAAAGGAAGTTTAGAAGTTGAAAATTTTGAGAATATGAAAAAAGATGATCTTATAAATGCTGTATATGAAATAGCTAAAAAGATTTATAAAGAAAAAGAAGATATGGTTTCTCCTGAAAAAATGAGAGAAATAGAAAGGGTAATACTTCTTCAAGCAGTTGATTCTTATTGGATAGATCATATAGATGCTATGGATCAATTACGTCAAGGTATAGGGCTTAGAGCAATAGGTCAACAAGACCCTGTTGTAGCATACAAATTAGAAGGATTTGATATGTTTGACAATATGACAAAAGCTATAAAGGAAGATACTGTGAGATATTTATTTAACTTTACAGTGGAAGCACCTATAGAAAGAAAACAAGTAGTAGATGTGGATAAGATATCTTCAAACACTGATGAAGGACAAGGAAATAAGCCTGTAAAAAAAGGTGAAGAAATAGGAAGAAATGATGAGTGTCCTTGTGGAAGTGGAAAAAAATATAAAAAATGTTGTGGAAGATAATCTGGAGGTAAAAATGCTTAATATACAAGAGTATAGACATAAAATAGAAGATATGTCTAAAAATATACAAGAATTGAGGGCTTCTCTTTGACATAGAGGGCTTAAGTGAAAAAATAATTGAAAATGAAAAAATAATGAGTGAACAAGATTTCTGGAATGATAATGATAAAGCACAAAAGACGTTACAAGAAAATAAAAATCTAAAGAGTACTGTAGATGAATTTAATTATCTACAGTCTGCTCTAGATGATATAGAAGTTCTTATAGAATTAGCTTTAGAAGAAAATGATTCATCTTTAGAAAAAGAAGTTAATACTTCTATAAGTTCACTTGAAGAAGAAATAGACAAAGTAAAAATTAAAACATTATTAAGTGGAGAATACGACAAAAATAATGCTATATTATCTATAAATGCAGGTACTGGAGGGTTAGATGCTCAAGATTGGGCAAATATGCTTTTAAGAATGTATGATAGATGGGCAAGTTCTAAAGGATTTAAAGTTAAAACATTAGACTTAATTTATGACCCAGAAGCTGGAATAAAAAGTGCCACTATACAAATAGAAGGTCTAAATGCTTATGGATACTTAAAAAGTGAAAAAGGTGTACATAGAATTGTAAGAATATCTCCTTTTGATCCATCAGGAAAAAGACATACATCTTTTGCATCAGTAGATGTAATACCAGAATTAGACGATAGTATAACTATAGATATAAATCCTTCAGATTTAAAAATAGATACGTATAGAGCATCTGGAGCTGGAGGTCAACATATAAATACTACTGACTCAGCAGTAAGAATAACACATATACCAACAGGGGTAGTTGTTCAGTGCCAAAACCAAAGATCCCAACATAGTAATAAAGATACTGCTATGAGAATGTTAATGGCAAAACTTATAGAGCTTAAAGAGTTAGAACAAAAAGAAACAATAGAAGATTTACAAGGTAAATATTCGCAAATAACTTGGGGAAGTCAGATAAGATCTTATGTATTCCAACCATACAAGCTAGTTAAAGACCATAGAACTAATGCTGAAATTGGAAATGTTGATAGTGTTATGGATGGAAATATAGATTTATTTATAAATGAATATTTAAAAATGGCTAAATTAAAATAATTCATAAAACTTAAGGCTTAAGAAGTTAATTCTTAAGCCTTATTTTAGGAGGAATTAAATTGGATATAAATAAAATATTAAAATCAGAGTTTAATTTAAGAGATTCACAAATAGAAAATACTATAAAGCTTATAGATGAAGGTAATACTATACCATTTATAGCTAGATATAGAAAAGAAATGACGGGAGAAATGAGTGATGTAACTCTTAGAGCATTTTATGATAAATTAGTTTATCTAAGAAATTTACAAAGCAGGAAAGATGACGTAAAAAGGATTATAGAAGAACAAGGGAAGTTAACTGAAGAAATAGTTAAAAATATAGAAAAAGCTAAGACACTTCAAGAAGTGGAAGATATTTATGCACCTTTTAAACAAAAGAAAAGAACAAGAGCGATTATAGCAAAAGAAAAAGGATTAGAACCATTAGCAATGTCTATGTTAAATGAAAATATAGATTTAGAAATAGAAGCTAAAAAATATATAAACTTAGAAAAAGAAGTTAATTCAGAACTAGATGCATTAAAAGGAGCTAAAGATATAATTGCTGAAATAGTATCAGAAGATGCAAAGTTAAGAAAATATATAAGAGATTTATCTTTAAGAGAAGGAATTATTATTACTAAAAATACAAAAGATGAAAAATCTGTTTATGATATGTATTATGATTATAGTGAATCTGTAAAGACAATAGCTCCACATAGAGTACTTGCAATAAACAGGGGTGAAAAAGAAGAATTCTTAAAAGTTAAATTAGAGATAAATAACGATAAAGTAATAAATCATATAATAGATAATTATATTAATAAAAATAATAAAACTAATGAAGATGAGATAAAGCTAGCTATAGAAGATGCATATAAAAGACTTATATTCCCTTCTATAGAAAGAGAAGTAAGAAATCATTTGACAGATATAGCTCACGAAAGAGCTATAAGTGTATTTGGTCAAAATGTAAAAAGTTTACTACTTCAGCCACCAGTAAAAGATAAAGTTGTAATGGGGTTTGACCCAGCATATAGAACTGGATGTAAAATTGCAGTAGTTGATAAAAATGGTAAGCTTTTAGATTATACAACAGTATATCCTACTAAACCTCAAAATGACGTTGAAGGAGCAAAGAAAACTTTAAAACAACTTATAGAAAAGCATGATATAGATATAATTTCTATAGGTAAT
Source organism: Paraclostridium tenue (assembly GCF_039521565.1). Taxonomy (NCBI): domain Bacteria; kingdom Bacillati; phylum Bacillota; class Clostridia; order Peptostreptococcales; family Peptostreptococcaceae; genus Paraclostridium; species Paraclostridium tenue. Next base: position 98,513 of record NZ_BAAACP010000009.1, on the reverse strand, counting down.
GGAACTGCATCAAGAGAATCGGAACAATTTGTATCTGAAATGTTGAAAGAAATAAAGAAAGAAGTTCAATATACAATAGTAAGTGAAGCAGGAGCATCAGTTTATTCAGCATCAGAACTTGCTAATGAAGAACATCCAGATATAAATGTATCTATAAGAGGTGCAATTTCAATAGCAAGAAGGTTACAAGATCCACTAGCTGAATTAGTGAAAATAGATCCAAAGAGTATAGGTGTTGGTCAATATCAGCATGATCTTAATAAAAAGAGATTAGAAGAAGTTTTAGATGGAGTTGTTGAAGACTCAGTAAACTCTGTTGGAGTTGATTTAAACACAGCATCATATTCATTACTTGAGCATATAGCAGGTATAAGTAAAACTATAGCTAAAAACATAATAGCTTATAGAGAAGAAAATGGGAATTTTACATCAAGGGCCCAGATTAAAAAAGTAAAAAGATTAGGACCTCAAGCATTTACACAATGTGCTGGGTTTATGAGAATAACAGATTCTAAAAATCCTTTAGATAATACATCTGTGCATCCTGAAAGTTATGATGTATGTAAAAAGCTTTTAGAAAGAATAGGATATTCATTAGATGATATAAAAGATAGAAGTATAAGTGATATAGATTCAAAAATTGAAGCTATATGTATAGACAAATTAAGTGAAGAATTAGAAGTAGGAGTAGTAACCTTAAAAGATATTATATCTGAAATTAAAAAAACAGGAAGAGATCCTAGAGAAGAAGGTATGAAACCAGTTCTTAGAACTGATGTATTAAAAATTGAAGATATAAAAGAAGGTATGATTTTAAAAGGAACTGTTAGAAATGTAGTAGACTTTGGAGCATTTGTTGATATAGGAATAAAAAATGATGGACTAGTTCATAAATCTCAAATGAGCAATAAATTTGTAAAAGATCCTATGACAATAGTTACAGTTGGGGATGTAATAGATGTAAAAGTTATAGGAGTAGATTTAAAAACACAAAGAGTTTCTTTAACTATGAGAGATGTTAAGGAAATATAGGAGGAGTAAATGCTTTTTATAAAAAATGGAGTTATAAATACTGTCACTAATGGAATAATTCATGGTGATATACTTATAGAAAATGGTAAGATAATAGAAATAGGAAAGAATATATCACATCCACAAGGTGTACAAGTAATAGATGCTAATGGAAATCAAGTATATCCAGGATTTATAGATGCACACACACATCTAGGATTGTGGGAAGATGGAATGGGATTTGAAGGAGCTGATGGAAATGAAGAAACAGATCCTATAACGCCACATTTAAATCCTATAGATGGAATAAATCCAATGGATAGAAGTTTTGAAGAAGCTCGAAATGGAGGAATAACTTCAGTTTGTACAACACCAGGAAGTGCTAATGTTATGGGTGGACAGTGTATAGCCATAAAAACTGTCGGTAGAAGAATTGATAAAATGGTTATAAAAAATCCAGTAGCTTCAAAGATAGCTTTTGGAGAAAATCCAAAAAGTTGCTATGGACAAGAAGAAAAAGCACCGCAAACTAGAATGGCAATAGCTGCAATGTTAAGAGAGACATTAAAAGAAGCTGAACAGTACTTAGATGCAATTCTTATGCATGAAGAAGATGATGAAAATGAAAAGCCAGATTACGATATAAAAATGGAAAGTTTACTACCTGTACTTAGAAGAGAAATTCCATTTAAAGTTCATGCACATAGAGCTGATGATATGTTCACTGCTATAAGAATAGCTAAAGAGTTCAATCTTAAATTAACTTTAGACCACTGTACAGAAGGACATTTAATAGTAGAAGATTTATTAGAAGAAGGATATCCTGTTGTAGTTGGGCCTTCTCTTTCAGAGAGATCTAAAATAGAACTTAGAAATTTAACTTTTGATACAGCTGGAATTTTATCTAATGCAGGTATGAATGTATCTTTAACAACAGACCATCCTGTTGTACCGCTGCATTATTTACCTATATGCGCAGGAATAGCAGTTAAACATGGTATGATGTATGAAAAAGCTATAGAAGCTATAACTATAAATGCAGCTAAGTTATTAGGTATAGAAGATAGAGTAGGGTCTTTAGAAATAGGAAAAGATGCAGACATAGTTATATGGGATAATGATCCATTAGAAATCCAAAGTAACGTATTATATACTATAATTGATGGAAAAGTTGTTTATAGTAAATAATTAAAGATTAAATTATTGACATAAATATGTAAAGTTTATAATATATAATTATAAGGAAAATTAAATAGCACGAAAATCTTCGGGGCAGGGTGAGATTCCCTACCGGCGGTATAGCCCGCGAGCTACATTTGTAGCATGACTTGGTGAAATTCCAAGGCCGACAGTAAAGTCTGGATGAGAGAGGATTAGTATAAATGTATAAAATTTAAAAATAAATGAATTTTATTTTTGATATACTCAAAAACTAAGCTCGAAGAGATTCTTCGGGCTTTTATTTTTCCTAATATATAAATTAGGAGGTTTTATATATGCAACAAATAATTAAAAAACAAAGATTGATGTCAACGAACACAATGACGAAGGTAGCGATACTATCAGCTATATCTTATATACTGATGTTTATATCACTGCCAATACCAGGGATATTCCCAGATTTTCTTAAAATAGACATATCAGATGTTCCTGCTATATTTGGAGGTATGTCTTTAGGTCCAGTTGCAGGACTTATAATAGTATTTATAAAAAATTTATTTCAAGCTATGACGGCTTCTACTACTGCTTGGATAGGGGAAATAGCTAACTTTTTAATTGGTGGATCATATGTAGTAATAGTATCTTTAATTTATAGACATAAGAAAGATATTAAAGGTTTATTAATAGGATTTATATTAGGAACTATAGCTATGATTATAGTGGGATGCTTAACTAATTATTACATGTTACTGCCTTTTTATGCGAAAGTAATGCCAATGGAGGCTATAATAAGTATGGGAAATATAATAAACCCAAGGATTACAGATTTAGGAAGTTTTGTTATTTGGATGATAGCCCCTTTTAACTTAGTGAAAGCAGTATTAATATCATTAATAACATTACCACTATACAAAAATATGGAATTTATACTTAAAAAATAGACTATATTAAAATAATAAGTTAGTATGCTAGATATCAAAGCAAATTATTATCTAGCATATTAATTTATTTTAATATAGTCTTTTTATTTTAAAGTCTATTCTTTATAAGTATAATAAACACAGTCTTTATCAAAATCAGACATAGATCTATAATGATTATTTTTAAGTTTATCTATTAGTTCATTACATGGATTGGTTACATAAATTTCAGCTTCTCTAGCTTTTGATTTTAATAAGTAATAGTTAGTAGCATCGTTTATACCTTCAAATGTATTATCTATACAAATTATAGAAGGGTATGTTTTCATAGTAACTATACATTTATGTCCATTAACTATTACTAAAGAATCATTCTTTACTAAATCATTATATACAGCTTCGCATATATTTAAATAAGTAAAACCAGAAGCTAATTTATTATTAAAATTTTTGAAGTAATCAAGATTTTTGAAATCTTCATATGAAATATTCCAACTTTCTATATTAAAGTCATCAATTTTAATGTCTAAATTTTTAATACTCTCATAACTTTTAAAACATACAAGACAACCTTGAATAAATTTAAAGTTTTTAGCTTTGAACATCTTTATACTAGCTTTAGTATCTTTTTGAGTACATATTCCTATATTAGTTATTTTACCATTTCTTAAATCTTCTCGAGCTATATTAAATAAAGTGTCAATAATAGCATGAGCAAGTTGTTGTCCTCTATATTCTATATGAACTCTAAGTCCTTCAATCCAACCTTGTCTATCTGGTAATACTGTATATTTTCCAAATGCTACAATCTTATTATCTTTTTCTAAACCTAAAAAACAGCCTTCTTTTGCATCTACCCATTTATGAAATATTTTAGGTATATAATCTTTTCCTTCCCAAATATTTTTTGATATATCTAATATATCATCGTAATCTTCATACGTAAGAACTTTATAATTCAAGTTAATTCCCCCCTTGCCATAGAATATATTACCATAAATTTGCAAATAAGTGTTATATAAAAAAACTTTGTCAATTTAAAACCTTTATAATAGTAATTGGTTATAATATAATAATATCTGTTACATTAAAAAAATAATAAAAAAGTCTTATTTATGGAGATGATATAGATGGTTAAAATATATTTAGAAAATGAAGAACAAACTAAAGAAATAGGTTATAAATTAGGTCAACTTTTAACACCTAAAAGTGTAGTTTGTTTAATTGGAGACTTAGGAGCTGGGAAAACAACTATGACCCAAAGTCTAGCAAAAGCTTTAGAAGTAGATGATTATATAACAAGCCCTACTTTTAATATAGTAAATGAATATGAAGGAAGAATGCCTTTATACCATTTTGATGTGTATAGAATTGGAAGTAGTGATGAAATGTATGATATAGGATTTGATGAGTATATAGATGGAGACGGAGTTTGTATAATAGAATGGGCAAACCTAATAGAGGATATACTTCCAAATGAATACTTATACATAGAAATGAACTATAAAGAAACAGGAAGAGAAATGATATTAACTCCAAAAGGAGAAAAGTACGAAGAAATAGTTAAGGAGTTGACTAAGTAATGAAAATATTAGGAATAGATACTTCTACACATTCAACTAGTGTATGTGTTATAGAAGATGAAAAATTAATTTGTGAATACACAGTAAATACTAAAAAAACACATTCTCAAAAACTTATGGTAATGATTGAATCAATGATAAAAGAAAGTGATTTAAATATAAAAGACATAGATGCAATAGCAATATGTATAGGACCAGGTTCATTTACTGGACTTAGAATTTCTATGGCTACAGCAAAAGCAATAGCTCAAGTTAGAAACTTACCAATAATAGCTGTCAATTCTCTAGAATCTCTAGCATTTAATATGAATTTATGTGATAAAACGATATGCCCTATTTTAGATGCTCAAAGAAATCAAGTTTATACAGGAAAGTATAAGTTTGAAAATGGAGAATTTAAAACAGTAGAAGATATAAAAGTTATTGAAATAGAAGCATTGATAGAAGAATTATCTAATAAAGATGAAGAGTTTATTTTAGTTGGTGAAGCTACAATTTTATACAAAGAAAAGCTTGAATCAGTTGAAAATATTTATGTAGCGTCAGCGTCTAATAATGTTAGTAAAGCTAGTAGCCTATGTGCAATAGGTGCTATTAAATATAATAAAGATATAGATGTATATAATTGCTATACTGTAAATCCAATGTATATAAGAAAATCTCAAGCAGAAGTTCAATATGAAGAAAAAATGAAGAGGTTAGAGAATGACAAATAGCAATTTAATAATAAGAGACATGAATATAGATGATGTAGAAGGCGTTTTTCAAGTAGAAAAAAATTGCTTTGAACATTACTGGTCTAAGTCTGAATTTGAAAAAGAAATGAAAAATGATGTTGCTAGATATTTAGTAGCACAAATAGATGAAAAGATTGTTGGCTATGTAGGAATTTGGTTTATAGCAGGTGAAGGACATATAACAAACGTTGCAGTACATAGTGATTATAGAGGACAAAAGATAGGCGATAAACTTATAAAGCATCTTGTTGAAAAGTGTAAAGAAAATCACATATTTGCTATGACTTTAGAGGTAAGAGTTTCTAATTTAGTAGCCCAAAATTTATATAAAAAATATGGATTTAAATTAGCTGGAATAAGAAAAGAATATTACAGTGACAATAAAGAAGATGCAATGATAATGTGGAGTCAATTAAAAGAGGTGTAGTGATGAAAGATATAATAACATTAGCTATAGAATCTAGCTGTGATGAAACAGCTTGTGCGGTTCTTAAAAATGGAAGAGAAGTTTTAAGTAATATAATATCAACTCAAATTGAATTACATAAAAAATTTGGTGGAGTTGTACCAGAGGTTGCATCTAGAAAACATATAGAAAATATACCTATGGTTGTGCAACAAGCTCTTGATGAAGCAAAAGTAACATTTGATGATATTGACCATATAGCAGTAACTTATGGACCTGGATTAGTAGGGGCAGTTTTAGTGGGATTATCTTATGCTAAAGCATTAGCATATACTTTAGATATACCATTAGTAGGTGTAAATCATATAGAAGGTCATGTAAGTGCTAATTATATACAAGATAAAGATTTAAAACCTCCATTTATAACATTAATAGTTTCAGGTGGACATACTCACTTAGTAGAAGTTAAAGATTATGGTAAATATGAAATCTTAGGAAAAACTAAGGATGATGCATCAGGAGAGGCATTTGATAAAATAGCAAGAGCTATGGGCTTAGGATATCCAGGTGGACCAATAATTGATAGATTAGCTAAAAGTGGTAACAAAAAAGCAATAGATTTTCCTAGAGCATGTATGGATGAAGGATATGACTTTAGCTTTAGTGGTTTAAAGTCAGCAGTTTTAAATTATTTAAATGCTAAAAAAATGAAAAAAGAAGAAATAGTAGTAGAAGATGTAGCAGCATCTTTCCAAGAGGCTGTAGTAGAGGTTTTATCTAAGAAAGCTATAAAGGCAGCAAAAGAAAAAGGATATGATACTATTGCTTTAGCTGGAGGAGTTGCATCAAATTCAGCTCTTAGAGAAAAACTAACAATTATGGGTGAAAAACAAAATATAAAAGTTAAGTATCCATCTCCTATTTTATGTACAGATAATGCAGCTATGATTGGATGTGCAGGATATTATAGTTTTATTAATGGAAGAAGAGATGATATGAGCTTAAATGCGGTTCCAAATTTAAAAATTGGGCAATAAAAATGAGTTAGAAGATTTAAATCTTCTAACTTTTTTTATGTTTGAATTATATTTTATAGACAGAAAAATCAAGATTCTGTAGTTTAGTGTAAGGATGTATCTTTGATTAAAGAAATAACTAAATTTAAGTCTAAATTTTTAGATGAATACTTCAAATATTAAAGTATGAATTAATATATAATTAAAAATATATGTTTAAAAAGTTCGATAAGATATTACTAAAGATATAGATTATTATGGGGGATTTTATATTGAGAAAATATGAAGATGTTATAAATAGCTACAATATAAATTTATTTAAAGAGGGAAAAAGTTTTAGAAGTTATAGTTTCATGGGAGCGCATAAAGTAGAAAAGAAAGGTATAACAGGAATTACGTTTTCAGTTTGGGCACCTAATGCTAAAAAAGTTAGCTTAGTAGGTGAATTTAATAATTGGGATGAGAGCTTAAACGTTATGAACGATATTGAAGATAGTGGAATATGGAATATATTTATACCAAATATGGAATATGGAGAAAACTATAAATTTTACATAGAAAGTAAAAGTGGAAAAAGTAAGTTAAAATCTGATCCATATGCATTTTTTTCGGAAAAAAGGCCAAACACAGCATCTATTGTATATGATTTAAAAAGCTATAAATGGAATGATGATATTTGGATAGAGAAAAAAGAAAAGTACTCATATATTGATAAGCCGATGAATATATATGAAGTTCACTTAGGTTCGTGGAAAAGAAAGTGGGATGGAGAATTTTTTACTTATGAAGAATTAGATGAGTTAATAGATTATGTAGAAGATATGGGATATACCCATATAGAATTACTTCCGATTACAGAACATCCATTAGATATGTCTTGGGGATATCAAACTATAGGGTACTATAGTGCTACTAGTAGGTATGGAGATTCAGAGCAACTGATGAGATTTATTGATAAATGTCATCAAAAAAATATAGGAGTTATATTTGATTTTGCATATAGCCATTTTTGTAAAGATGATCATGGATTATATAAGTTTGATGGAACAAATCAATTTGAATATGAAGATGAAACAAAGGCGGAAAACTTAGGTTGGGGTACTGCACATTTTGATTTAGGAAAACCAGAGGTACAAAGTTTTTTAATATCAAATGCAATTTTTTGGATGGAAAAATTTCATATTGATGGGATTAGGATGGATGCTGTATCGAGTATGCTTTATTTAGATTATGATATAGGGCATTGGAAACCTAATAAATATGGAGGAAGAGAAAATATAGAAGCAATAGAATTTTTAAGAATGTTTAATGAAATTATACATAAGGAAATTAAAAATCCTATTGTAATAGCTGAAGAATCTACGTCATGGCCAATGGTTACAGGACCAGCTTATAAAGGTGGATTGGCTTTTGATAATAAATGGAATATGGGATGGATGAATGATACTTTAAAATATATGGAAATGGATCCAATTTACCGTAAATATCATCATGAACTTATAACTTTTTCATTTATGTATGCATTTTCTGAAAACTTCATAATACCATTATCACATGATGAAGTAGTTCATGGTAAAAAATCTCTACTAAATAAAATGCCAGGAGATGAATGGCAGAAATTTGCTAATTTAAGATTGTTGTATGCATACATGATGATTCATCCAGGTAAGAAACTTTTATTTATGGGTAGTGAGTTCGCACAAGATTTGGAATGGAGATTTGAGTATGGATTAGAGTGGACCTTATTAGCCAATGAACAAAATTTTAAGATGAAAAATTATGTAAAAGATTTAAATCATCTTTATAAAGAAGAAAAATCTATGTATGAGATAGATAATCACCATTCAGGTTTTGATTTTATAGATCCACATAATATAAATCAAAGTGTAATTGTAATAATGAGAAAAGGAAAGAAAAAGGATGATTTTATAATTACAGTTTTAAATTTTACACCAGTAGTATATAACGAATATCGTATAGGGGTTCCATATAGAGGATCATATACAGAGGTTTTTAATAGTGATGATAAAAAGTATTATGGATCTGGGCAGACTATGAAAGATAAAATTTTAGAATCAGAAGATATAAATTGGCACAATAAGCAATACTCTATAAATATAAAAGTTCCACCATTAGGAGCGATTTTCATAAAGGGCATAAATTTAAATGATTAAAATATTATTTTTAGATTATGGGGGAGTAGTAATAAATGATGAAAAAAGAAATGATAGCGATGATTTTAGCAGGGGGTCAAGGTTCGAGATTAGGGGTATTTACAAAAAATATAGCAAAACCAGCAGTATCGTTTGGAGGAAAGTATAGAATAATAGATTTTGTTTTAAGCAACTGTTCCAATTCAGGAATAGATACTGTTGGCGTTTTGACTCAATATAGGCCTCTATTATTAAATTCTCATATAGGTATAGGAAGTAATTGGGATTTGAACAGAAGAAATGGAGGACTATCAATATTACAACCATATATGAATGAAAAAGAAGGTAATTGGTATAAAGGAACTGCAGATGCTATTTATCAAAATATGAACTATATAGATAGTTATGACCCTGAATATGTACTTATATTATCAGGAGATCATATATATAAGATGGACTATAGTGATATGTTAGAGTTTCATAAATCTAAAAATGCAGATGTAACAATTGCTGTTATGGAAGTTGATTGGAGTGAGGCAAATAGATTTGGAATAATGAATACTGATGAAAATAGTTCTATATATGAATTTGAAGAAAAACCTAAGAAACCAAAAAGTAACTTAGCATCTATGGGAATATATATATTTAATTGGAAAAATATAAAAAGATATTTCGAATCTGAAGAGATGTATTTAGATTTTGGTAAAAATTTAATTCCGAAGATGTTAGAAGATAATTTAAATATGATTGCTTATAAGTTTGATGGATATTGGAGAGATGTAGGAACCATAGAAAGCTTATGGCAAGCTAATATGGACTTAATAAATACAGAAAATGGATTTAATTTAAATGATCCTAATTGGAAAATATATACGGATACAATGGCTATGCCACCACAATATATAGGGGAAGATGCAAATATAAAAAATTCAATTTTAGTAGATGGATGCAGGGTTTTTGGAAGTGTTGAAAATACAGTTTTATCTCATGGTGTAACTGTGGGAGAAGGAAGTATAATAAAAGATTCGGTTATAATGTCAAATGCCAAAATAGGTAAAAACGTAATTATAGAAAAAGCTATGATAGGAGAAGGGGCTATAATAGAAGACAATTGCTATATCCACAAAGATGATGGGAGTATAAGTGTAGTGTCTGAATTTGAGGTAATAGCTATGGAATTAGTATAGGGGGATTATATTTTATGAATAAAGAATGTATGGGGATAATCAATTTAAATAAAAAAGGTGATAATTTAAGAGAGTTAAGTGATTCAAGGATAGTGGCATCAATACCTATTGGTGGAAGGTATAGAATAATAGATTTTACATTATCTAATATGGTAAATGCGGGAATGAAAAATATAGGTATATTTTCAGACCAAAAATATAGGTCACTGACAGATCATTTAGGAAATGGAAGTCATTGGGACTTATCTTTAAAAAATGATGGATTATTTGTATTTAGTCCCGAAAATACAACAAAGCAGATGCATCATACTTTTAAAAAAGGTGATCTTCAAAATATATTTTCAAATATAGATTATATTGAGAAAAGTAAGCAAGAATATGTTTTAATTTCTCCAAGTTATATGATTTGTAATATTGATTATAAAAAAGTTCTTAACTACCATAAATTATCGGGCAATGATATAACTATAGTATTTAAAAATGAATCTAATATAGATGAAGAGTTTTTAGGAACAACAATTTTAAATATTGATAGAAATAAAAAAGTTTTAAGTATGGGAACTAATATTGGAAGACAATCCACAGGAAATATATCTATGGAAATGTATATAATGAAAACAAAATTATTTATAGAAATGATATATGGAGCAGTTTCAAAAGGTGGATATGCAAATTTAGAAGATTGTATAAATGAAAGTGTAGATATATTAAATGTAGGAGGATATGAGTATAAGGGTTACTTAAGATGTATAAATTCTATTAAAACTTATTTTCAAACTAACAAGGATTTACTTAATATAGATATAGCAAATGAATTGTTTTACTCAGATAGAAAAATTTATACTAAAGAAAAAAATACTCAACCAACTTTATATACAAAAACTTCAAATGTAAATAACTCATTTATAGCTACAGGATGTATTATTGAAGGAGATGTGAAAGATAGTATTATATTTAGGAAGGTTCATATAAAAGAAGGTTCGGTTATTAGAAATTCTATAATTATGCAAAATACTACAATAGAAGAAAATGCAAAACTAGATAATGTAATTCTTGATAAAAATGTAAATATATCAAGTGAAAAAGAATTAAAAGGAGATATAAAGTTTCCTTTGGTAGTAGAAAAAAACGTAAGTATATAAAGGGGGATAAATTTTGAAGGTTCTTTTTGTTACAGCTGAATGTTGGCCGTTTGCTAAAACAGGGGGGTTAGGAGATGTATCATATGCACTTCCAAAATCATTAAAAAAAGAAGGAATTGATATAAGGGTTATAATGCCCAAATATGTTAATATTCCTAAATATTTAAAAGATAAAATGAAAAAAGTTGCCGTGTTTAATGTAAATGTGGCATGGAGAAATCAATATTGTGGATTATTAGAATTAGAATTAGACGGAGTTAAGTTTTATTTTATAGATAATGAGTTTTACTTTAAAAGAGAGGGTGAGTATGCCTATTTATATGGATATGATGATGATGTAGAGAGATTTACATTTTTCAGTAATGCAGTTTTAGAATCTTTAAAAAGGATAGATTTTTATCCAGATATAATGAATTTAAATGATTGGCATACAGGAATGATACCTTTATTTTTAAAAGAGCATTACAAAGATGATGAAAGATATTCAAATATAAAAACTATGTATACTATACATAACTTACGATATCAAGGTGTATTTTCTAACAAACACATAGAAGATACACTAGCTATTCCTAGATTTCATTTAGATGAAGGGAATATAGAATATTATGGTGGAATCAATTTTATGAAGGCTGGCATAGTATATTCAGATAAAGTAAGTACTGTTAGCCCAACATATGCTAACGAGATACAAACAAAATACTATGGAGAAGGACTAGATGGATTGATAAAAGAGAATGGATATAAATTAAAAGGAATTGTTAATGGAATAGATTATGAAATTAATAATCCGGAAGTCGATAAAAATATAGTTTGTAATTTTAATATTGAATCAATAGATAATAAAATTAAAAATAAATTAGAATTGCAAAAACTACTAGGATTAGAAATTAATGAAAATATACCAATGATAGGGATTGTGTCTAGATTAGTGTCTCAAAAAGGATTAGACTTAATTTCATATATGATGCCTGAAATAGTTGAAGAAGATTTACAACTAGTTGTACTTGGTACTGGAGAAGAACAATATCAATCTATGTTAAATTACTATTCAGGGAAGTATCCTAATAAGGTGGCAACTATATTAACTTTTGATGCAGCATTAGCTCAACAAATTTATGCATCATCAGATATGTTTTTAATGCCGTCATTATTTGAACCTTGTGGAATAGGACAAATGATAGCTATGAGATATGGATCAATTCCTTTAGTTAGAGAAACTGGAGGACTTAAGGATACTGTTATTCCATATAATAAATACACTGGAAAAGGTAATGGATTTAGTTTTGCCAACTACAATGCACACGAGATGTATTATTGTATTAAATCGGCGATAGATATTTACAAAGAAGATAAAACCACGTGGAATAATATAGTAAGAAGTGCAATGAATACTGACAATAGTTGGAAAAAGTCGGCTAAGGAATATTTAAGGGCTTATCAAGAAATAGTTGAACAAAGGAGTTGGTAATATTGACCCTTATAAATAAAAAAGAGTTCAAATTAGAATTTAGAAATCAAATGGATTTTTTATATAAACAAACTATAGAAGAAGCTAATAGTGAGCAACTACTAAATACGCTAGTGACAGTATTAAAGTGTAAAATAGATAATATATGGAAAGAAAGTAGATTAGATAAAGAAAAAGAAGTTTATTATTTTTGTATAGAGTTTTTATTAGGACGCCAATTAGAGTCTAATCTTTTAAATTTAGGTGTTTTAGAAGATATAAAGTTAATTTTAAAAGAAATGGACATAAACTTAGAAGACTTAGTTAATGCAGAAGTGGATCCTGCGTTAGGAAATGGTGGATTAGGAAGACTAGCTGCATGTTTTTTAGATTCAATGGCATCATTAAGTATTAGTGGCCATGGTTATGGAATAAGATACGAATACGGGCTATTTGAACAAAAACTTGTGAATGGACATCAAGTAGAAGTCCCAGATAATTGGTTAAAAGAAGAATCATATATATGGGAGACCGTAAGGCCTAACAAGGCAAGTATTGTAAAATTTGGAGGTCAAGTTGATTTAGTTGAAAAAAACGGTAAATTAAAGGCTATTCATAAAAATTATATTCCAGTTATGGCCGTTCCATATGATATTCCTATAATTGGATATAAAAATGAATATATAAATACTCTTAGATTGTTTAAATCAGATGTACCTCGAAAAGATTTTGAGCCTATATTAAAAGAATCTAAAAATAGCTATGGAAGTTATCATGATGCACTACAGTATAGATATTATGCTGATGAAATTTCTCAAGTTTTATATCCTAATGATTCTAATGATGCAGGTAAAATTTTAAGGTTAAAGCAAGAATATTTCTTAGTAAGTGCAGGAATACAAGATATATTTAGAAAGTATAAAAAGAATAATCGGGATATAGGTAAAATATATGAGAAAATTTCGATTCATATAAATGACACACATCCATCTCTATGTGTACCTGAGCTAATGAGGCTACTAATGGATGAAGAAGAACTTGGATGGGATGAAGCTTGGGAGATAACTAAAAGAGTTATATCTTATACAAACCACACTATAATGGCAGAGGCTATGGAAAGATGGAATATCCAGATGATTAAAGAGTTACTGCCTAGAATTTATATGATAATTGAAGAAATAAATAAAAGATATATTCGAAAATTAAATAATAAATATGGCAATGATTTTGATAAGATAGGAACAATGGCAGTGATTTCTGCAGACAATGTAAATATGGCTAACTTAAGCATTATAGGAAGCCATAGTGTAAATGGAGTAGCAAAACTTCATACAGAGATCTTAAAAAAAGAAGTGCTTAAAAACTTTTATGAAGATGAACCTTTTAAATTTAACAACAAGACTAATGGAATAGCTCATAGAAGATGGTTAATGTTATCTAATCCTAGATTATCTAAACTTATAAATGAATTGATAGGGGAAAGTTGGCAAAAAGATACACTAGAACTTAAAAGTTTAGAAAAATATCAAGATGATAGTAGGGTTTTACAAGAATTAGAATTAATCAAACAAGAAAATAAAAGAAACTTATCTAAAATCATAACTCAAAAAAATGAAATAAATATAAATGAAAACTCAATTTTTGATGTGCAAATAAAAAGATTACACGCATACAAAAGACAACTCATGAATGCACTTCACATACTTCATATGTATCATGAATTATTAGATAATCCAAATTTAAATATGGAACCAAGAACTTTTATATTTGGAGCTAAAGCTGCACCTGGATATTATTTTGCAAAATGCGTTATAAAACTAATAAATGAATTAGCTCAAAAAATAAATAATGATGTAAGAGTAAAAGATAAGTTGAGAGTAGTTTTTTTAGAAAACTATGGAGTTTCTTTGGCAGAGAAAATAATACCTGCTACAAATGTAAGTGAGCAAATATCTACAACTACAAAAGAAGCATCTGGAACAAGCAATATGAAGTTTATGATGAATGGAGCTATAACAATAGCAACGCTAGATGGAGCAAATATAGAAATTCATGACCAAATAGGTGATGAAAATATGGTTTTATTTGGGTTAAAGGCAAATCAAGTTTTAGAGTATAGTAAATTTGGAGGTTATTCTTCTGCTGATTTATATTCAAATAATTTTTATATAAAAAGAGTGGTAGATGACTTAGTTAATGGATTTATACCAAATATATTAGAAGAGGGCAGAGAGATATACAACTCTCTAATAACATACAATGATGAATTTTTTGTACTAAGAGATTTTGAAAATTATATAGAAGCTCAGAAAAAAATTAATGACTTGTATATGGATAAAAATCATTGGAATAAGATGGCGTTGATAAATATTGCGAATTCAGGGATTTTTTCAAGTGATAGAACTATAAAAGAATATGCAAATGAAATATGGTACAAAAGATAAATATTTTTATAAGTGATAAAAATAAGGGGGAGTAAATGAGTATAATATACGATTCTTGGATGGAAAGTCACAAAAAGCCATTTGGGGCATTGGAGATAGGAGAAGTCATAAATATAAATGTAGAAGTAATTTCTGATGTTAAAGAAATATACCTTATCTTAGAAACAAATGAAGAGACAAAAAAAGAAATTAAAATGGAAAATAAATTAAATGGTATTTTTACTATAGATAAATATAAATTTGAAAAAGAAAATATTTATTTTTATTATTTTAAATCCATAGAAGGAGAAAATTTACAGGTAAAATACTATGGAAAAAGTTATGACTGTGGAGAATGTGTAGAATTTTATGATATAAATGATATAAATAAATATCAAATTACGGTTAGCAAAAAAATAGAAACTCCAACGTGGTTTAAGGAAGGCATACTATATCATATATTTGTTGACAGGTTTAATAAAACTGGAAAAATAAATAATCCTAAAAAAAATAGTTTTATATATGCAAACTGGGAAGATACACCTATGTATATAAAAAACAAAAAAAATGAAGTCATAAGATGGGATTTTCATGGTGGAAATTTAAAAGGTATAATCAGTAAATTAAACTATCTAAAAAGTTTAGGAATAAGTGTAATATATTTAAGCCCTATATTTAAATCTCAAAGTAATCATAAATATGATACGGGAGATTATAAAACTATTGACCCTATGTTTGGTGATGAAGAAATATTTAAAGAATTAATATATAAGGCGGGTAAAAAAGGGATAAACATTATTTTAGATGGAGTATTTAGTCATACTGGAGATGATAGCATTTATTTTAATAAATATGGAAATTATGATTCTTTAGGTGCATATCAATCAGAAAATTCTAAATACTACTCATGGTATAACTTTAAGGACTATCCAAATGAATACGATTGTTGGTGGGGAGTTAAATCACTACCTAATGTAAATGAAACTGAAAAATCCTATATGGATTATATTATAAGGGATAAAGATAGTGTAATAAAGAAGTGGATGAACTATGGAGTCAAAGGATGGAGACTTGATGTAGCAGATGAACTTCCATCTACATTTATAGAAGCTTTAAAAAAAGAAACCCTAAATATAGATGATGATTCTGTTATTATAGGAGAGGTATGGGAAGATGCATCTAATAAAATTAGCTATGATGAAAGGCGTAAATACTTTTTAGGAAATCAATTAGATGGAGTAACTGGATATGTATTTAAAAATATAGTAGTAGAATTTTTAAAAGGAAATATAAACTCACAGGATGTATATAAAAGTTTTATGACAATAAAGGAAAATTATCCTAGAGAGGCATTTAAATCGAATTTGAATTTATTAGGAACACATGATACAAGAAGAATTCTTACAGAGTTAAATGAAGATAAAAATCTTCTTAAATTAGCAGTCTTTATTCAGATGACCTTTGAAGGGGTACCATATATTTATTATGGGGATGAAGCGGGCTTAATAGGAGAAAAAGATCCTGACAATCGAAGAACATATCCTTGGGAAAATGAAGATAAGGATATATTAAACTTTTATAAAAATATAATTAAGGAAAGAAAAAATAATAAATTATTATCAAATGGAGAAACTAAATTTTTAAAATTATCAAATCAAAATATATTTGGGTATATTAGATATATTAAAACTAATAAAGTCTTAATATTAATAAATAGATCAGATATTAGAGAAAAAATTGAAATAGAAAGTAATGAATTAATAGATAAAAAATTAATAACTATTTTAGAACCTAAATCTTATAATTTAATAAAAATAGATTAAAAGCGATGCCATAAAAGGCATCGCTTTTTAATTAATTTCTTTAACTATGTTAGCAACCCACTTTTTAGATAATGCTCTAGGGACACCAAATATGAATTTTACTATTTCTTCAGAATAAGTAAGAAGAACAAGTACGTAAATCGGAGCTCCTTTAATAGCGAATATAAAAGTAAGAGGAAGTGAAACTAACCACATACATCCTAATTCCAAGAATAAAGAGTATTTAGTATCTCCGCCACTTCTTAATATACCTATAATTAAAAGTGTATTAAAAGACTTAAGTCCCATCAATAACCCCATAATAACAAATATCTTAATGATATCAGGTGCTAGATTATCAGAAACGCTAAACATCTTAAGTAACATAGGTATATTAATTATAAGAAGTATACCGAATATAGTTCCTACAATGAATACAATTTTAGAAAACTTTTTAGCGTATTCAATAGCAACTTCTTTATTATCTGCTCCAAGTTCATTTCCTAGCATAATAGATGCTCCGATAGCTACACAAACAGCAGTCATTATAAAGAAATTACCTGTGCTTGTTGCTATTTGACTTGCAGCAATAGCAGAAGTACCTGCCTTAGAATATGCTACAGAATATAATACAGTACCTATAGCCCAACCAGAATCATTTAATAAGATTGGTGTACTTTTAGCAAAGAATGCATTTATAAATGATTTGTCTATAGATTTTAAATTGCTTAAATTAAATCTTAAAACATAATTCTTTTTAACTACATAAACATAGATAATTAAAAGTGAAAATTCAATTAGTCTAGCTATAACAGTTGCTAAGGCTGCTCCTTTAACTCCTAATGCAGGGAGACCTAAATTACCAAAGATTAATCCATAATTTAAGATTATATTACTTATAAGAGCTATTGCACTACAAATCATTCCTAACTTAGGATTTCTTACACTTCTAGATCCCATGCTAAAAACAGTACTAACTGCAATTAAAGGATAACAAAATGCTATGATACTAAAGTAATCAATACAAAGTTTTATTACATCAGTATCATAAGAGAAGAAGTGTATTATTAGTTTAGGAAAGAAAAGTGAAGGTATAAAAAATATTAGCCCAAGTATTATGCCAAGTAAAACATTTAATCCTGTAACTTTTTTTATGTTATTAATATCATTCTTTCCATAAAATTGAGATATAAATAAACCTGCTCCACCTGTTAAGCCAGATAAGGTCATATTAAATAAGAAGAAAAACTGATTAGCAACTCCTATAGAAGCAACTGAAGTTTCTCCTAAACTACTAATCATAACTGTATCTATAACATTTACTGAAGTTGAGATAAGGTTTTGTATGATTATAGGTATACAAAGTGAAATTAATAGTTTGTAAAATCTCTTATTTTCATCGTTTAAATTTAAAATATTATTCAAATAAGCACCCCCTAAATTTTAATGTCTATACTATGGTAATATAAATAATATATATATAGCAACTAATTTATTATAGAAAAATCAGAATTATCTAATAAAAAGAACAGCTTACATTAGCTGTTCCCATTCTTCATAAAGATTATTTAATTTTTCTTCAAGATTAGATTTGTTTTGGCTAACTTCCTTAGATTTTTCAGGATTAGAATAAACTTCTTCTTGACACATAAGTAAATCTAGTTCCTCAATCTTGCCTTCAATTTCTTCAATTTCTTTTTCTATATTTTGTCTTTTAATTCTAGCTTTCTTTTCTATTTCTCTTTGTTCTCTTTCTTTTCTTTTTTCATCTTTTAATTGAGTTTTTGTTTTTTCCTCAACAACTTCTACAGTATTCATTTCTAAAGTTTGTTTTTTCTTTTCCATATAATAGTCGTAGTTTCCTAGATATTCTGTTATACCTTCAGAGTCTAGAACTAAAATTTTATCAACCACAGTATTTAAAAAATATCTATCATGAGATATTGTAAATAAAGTACCTGTATAATTTAAAAGTGCTTCTTCTAACACTTCTTTAGAATCTATATCAAGGTGATTTGTAGGTTCGTCTAGTAACAAGAAGTTAGCATTAGATAATATAAGTTTTAATATGGCAACTCTTGCTCTTTCTCCACCACTTAAAGTAGAGATTTTCTTAAATACTTCTTCATCTTCAAATAAGAAAGAACCTAACATATTTCTAAGAGTTGTTTGATTTAACTCTGGATGATCATCCCAGATTTCATCTATTATGGTATTATCTAAATTAAGAGTTTTTTGTTCTTGGTGGAAGTAATCAACATGTACATTTGTACCAAGTTTAGTACTACCCGACAGAGGTGCTATTTCATTCATAATAATTTTGAATAAAGTAGATTTACCAATACCATTAGCTCCAATTAGTGCAACTTTTTCACCTCTATATATATTAAAGTTTATATCTTTGAAAAGAATTCTTTCTCCATAACCCATAGAAATATCTTTAACTTCTAAAACATCATTACCACTAGAAACAGAAGGACTAAATTTTATACTTGCTCTTTTTCTATGAACATCAGGTCTATCTAAAACTTCAACCTTATCAAGCATTTTTTCTTTACTTCTAGCTCTTTTTAAATGTTTTTCTCTACCGTAAGCTTTTAATCTTTCTATTGATTCTTCTTGTTTTTTAATTTCTTTTTGTTGATCTTCATATTTTTTAACTTCTAATTCTTTCTCAACTTTAGATAACTCTATAAATTTAGAGTAGTTTCCATTATATGTTCTAAGTTTTTTATTATGAATTTCAAATACTCTATTAACAACTTGATCTAAGAAATATCTATCGTGTGAAATGATAATAACTGTTCCTTTGTATTGTTTTAAGAAAACTTCAAGCCATTCTATGGCATCTGAATCTAGGTGGTTAGTAGGTTCGTCTAATAATAAAAGTGAAGGGTTTTTAAGCAATAACTTTGAAAGTAAGACTCTAGTTTTTTCTCCACCTGACAATATGTTTATTGGAGTTTGCATATCGTCATCAGAAAATCCTAGACCTTTCAAAATTCCTTTAACCTCAGATTTATATCCATAACCATTTAATTCTGAAAAAAGTTCTAGCTTATGTGAATACTCGTTCATAAGCTTATCTAATTCTTTTGAATTGGGATTTGAACTTTCTTCAGAAATTCTTAGTTCTAAATTTCTTATATAGTTTTCCATTTCCATTAAATCTGAAAAAACTTCTAAAACTTCTTCGTATATGCTTTTTTCAGATTGAAAATTAGTATTTTGTTCAAGATAGCCTATTTCTACACCTTTTCCAAGATATATATCTCCACTATCATATCCGTATATTCCTGAAAGAATCTTGAATAAAGTTGTTTTACCTGTTCCATTAACGCCTATAATACCAACTTTATCTCCTTCATTTACTGTAAAGCTAATATTTTCTAGTATAGTATCTATTCCAAAACTTTTATTTAAGTTATTACATGACAAAACAATCATAAAATTATACCTCCTTAAACTATCTAAAATTATAATGTTTTGGTATAATATAATCAAGGATATATGTACTATGTTAAAAAAATAGCATAGATTAGACGAAAATAGGGATTATGACTATACAGGAGGTGATGACATGAGTAATAGAAATATTTCTATGGCTGTAATAAGAAGATTACCTAAATATCATAGATATCTTGGAGATTTATTAGATAGAGATATACAAAGAATATCATCTAAAGAGTTAAGTGATATAATAGGATTTACAGCATCTCAAATTAGACAAGATTTAAACAACTTCGGTGGTTTTGGACAGCAAGGATACGGATATAATGTTGAAGAATTATACAATGAGATAGGTAAAATACTAGGTTTATCTAGAACATATAATTCTATTATAATAGGTGCTGGTAACTTAGGACAAGCAATAGCAAACTATTCTGGATTTACAAAAGCAGGATTTAAAATAAAAGCTTTATTTGATGCAAATCCAAGAATGATAGGATTAAAGATTAGAGATTTTGAAATACTTGACTCTGAAAGTATCGAAGAATTCGTAGAAGAAAATAATATTGATATAGCAATTTTATGTATACCTAAAAATGGAGCACAAGATGTTGTAGACAGACTTGTGAAAGTTGGTATAAAAGGTATTTGGAATTTTGCTCCATTAGATTTAGAAGTTCCAAATGATGTTATCGTTGAAAATGTAAATTTAACTGAAAGTTTATTTACTCTATCATATCTTATGAACGAAAATAAATAGTATAAAAAAACTACCTACAATGTAGGTAGTTTTTTTATACTATTTATTATTCAGGTTGTGGAGCATCTACAGGACAAACTCCGTTACAAGCACCACACTCAACACAAGCGTCTGCATCTATAACGTATTTGTCATCTCCAGCAGATATACATCCAACTGGGCACTCAGCTTCGCAAGCACCACAGCTTATACAAGCATCATTAATTTTGTAAGCCATTTTTAATCTCCTCCTAATATATATAAATAATATGTTCAATAGTATTATAGCAAAAACAAATCGATATAACAATAAAGACATTGTATACAGCAGGGAATTATATTTATAATAAGTACAAATTTAGTCTATATAATGCTATATTAAATATGTACTTACTATTAAGGGGGGGTAGTATTTTTGTGTAGAAAAATTAATAAAAAGAAGTTAATACTTTTAATATCTATTTTGATTATTTTACTATCATCTATCTCTATTAAATTATTTTTTAATCAAAAATCAAATCACAAAATCACCGAAGAAAATAATAAGAAAAATGAAGTTATAGAGAATAAAGTTAAAAAAGAAAGTGTAACTATAAGTTTTGCAGGGGATGTAACTATGGGTAATTATAAAGGTGCATCATATTATGGTTCATTTGATCATGAATTTGAAAATCAAGGACAAGAATATAGTTACTTTTTAAAAAATGTATCAGATATTTTTTCAAAAGATGATTTAACTGTATTAAACTTAGAAGGACCACTTACAACATCAGATAATGCCAAGATTAAAAAATTTGCCTTCAAAGGAAATCCATCCTATGTTAATATACTTAAAAGTGGAGATGTAGAAGCTGTTAGTATAGCAAATAATCACTCAGAAGACTACAATGAAGAAGGCATGAGACAAACTAAATTTATTTTAGATGAAAATAATATAAAATATTTTGGCTTAGGTGAAAAAAGTATAATCAATGTAAAAGGAATAAAAGTTGGATTATTAGGATATAATGGATGGCCAGAAAATTATAATAAAGAGTTTTTAGATTCTATGAAAAATGATATAAAAAATATGAAAAAAGATGCAGATATAGTTTTACCATATTTTCATTGGGGAACTGAAAGAAAATATTACCCAGATAAAGAACAAATAGATTTTGCACACTTTGCAATAGATAATGGTGCAGATGCAGTTTTAGGAAGTCATCCTCATGTTATGCAGGGTATAGAAAAATATAAAGGAAAGTATATTGCTTATAGTTTAAGTAATTTTTGTTTTGGAGGAAATAAAAATCCAAAGGATAAGGACACCTTTATATATCAACAAACATTTAATTTTGAAGATAATAAGTTAGTAAGTATTGAAAATCCTAATATAATTCCATGTTCTATATCATCTACAAATATTAAAAATAATTATCAACCTACTCCAGTAAAAGGAGAAGAGGCAGATAGAATACTAAATAAATTAAAGGAAATCAGTAATAATCTAAATAGTTAAGTTTTAAATGAGTTATTTTGAAATAAAGATTTTATAAAATTTTTATGTTTTAAAATAACTTTTTTTATTTTCTGAAAATTTTTAAAAATAGTGTTTAAGGAATAACAATATATGGTATATAATAAATTGAATTAATAAAACTTTATTTTTAGGGGGATAAAATATGTCTTGTATTAGTTGTAAAATGTGTGAAAGCGCAGATAAAAAGTTAGAAAGTTTTGTTGCTTCTAAGGATGTGGAAACTGCATTTCATAGAACTGAAGATCAAAAAGTTAAATGTGGTTTTGGACTTCAAGGAGTATGTTGTAGATTATGTGCAAATGGTCCATGTAGAATAACACCTAAGTCACCAAGGGGAATATGTGGAGCTGATGCAGATACAATAGTTGCTAGAAACTTTTTAAGAGCAGTTGCTTCGGGAGCTGCATGTTATTTACACGTTGTTGAAAATACGGCTAGAAATCTTAAGAAGTTAGGGGAAAGTAAAGGAGTAATTAAGGGAGAGAAAACAATAGATGAATTAGCACAAATTTTTGAAATTGAAGCTAATGATAGACATGAGAAGTGTATAAAAGTAGCTCAAAAGGTTTTAGATGATTTATATAAAGCTAGAGATGAAAAAATGGAATTAGTAGAGAAAATAGCTTATACGCCAAGAGTTAAAAAATGGAAAGAAATAGGCATAATGCCAGGAGGAGCTAAGTCAGAGGTATTTGATGCTATAGTTAAATCATCTACAAATTTAAATAGTGACCCAGTTGATATGTTAATAAATTGTTTAAATTTAGGAATTTCTACTGGACTTTATGGATTAACACTAACAAATCTTTTAAATGATGTGATTCTAGGGGAACCAGTTATAAGAACTGCTCCAGTAGGATTTAGAGTTATAGATAAAGATTATATAAATATAATGATAACAGGACATCAACACTCAACATTTGCTCACTTCCAAGATAGATTAAAAGACGAAGAAATAGTCAATTTAGCAAAGAAAGCTGGAGCAAAAGGATTTAGATTAGTTGGATGTACTTGTGTAGGTCAAGATTTACAATTAAGAGGAGAACATTATCAAGAGGTTTTTGAAGGTCATGCTGGAAATAACTTTACGAGTGAAGCTGTTCTTTCAACAGGTGCAATAGATATGATAGCGTCAGAATTTAATTGCACGATACCGGGAATAGAACCAATAGCAGATAAATATAAAGTTAAAATGATATGTTTAGATGATGTAGCTAAAAAGGTTAATGCTGAATATGTTCCTTTTGATAGAGAAAATATAGAATTAATTACAGATAGATTAATAAATGAAGCGCTACAAAGCTACAAGTCAAGAAGAGGTGAAGTTGAAATAGATATACCAAGTGACCATGGACACGATGTTTCACTAACAGGTGTAAGTGAAAAAAATTTAAAAGCTTTCTTAGGAGATTCATGGAAACCATTAATAAATTTAATTGCAGAAGGAAAAATAAAAGGAATTGCTGCTGTTGTTGGATGTTCAAATATGACTGCAAAAGGGCATGATGTATTTACTGTAGAATTAACTAAAGAACTTATAAAAAGAGATATAATAGTTTTATCTGCAGGATGTTCAACAGGAGGACTTGAGAACGTTGGATTAATGTCACCTGGAGCAGAAGATTTAGCAGGTGAAAACTTAAGAGAAGTATGTAAATCTTTAGGGATACCACCAGTTCTAAATTTTGGACCATGTTTAGCTATAGGAAGACTTGAGATAGTTGCGACTCAAATTGCTAATGAGTTAGGAATAGACATTCCTCAATTACCACTAGTTCTTTCGGCACCACAATGGTTAGAAGAACAAGCTTTAGCTGATGGGGCATTTGGTTTAGCTTTAGGATTACCACTTCATTTAGCATTACCTCCATTTATAACAGGTGGAAAATTAGTAACAGAAATTTTAACTGAAAAGTTAAAAGATATAACAGGTGGTCAAGTAATAGTAGATTCAGATGTTATATCTTCAGCAGATACTTTAGAAAAAATAGTTATAGATAGAAGGGAAAAACTTGGTCTAAAGGAAGTGGAATGTTATGCATAGGATTCTAATTAATAAAGAATTATGTATAGGATGTAAAAGTTGTGTTTTAGCTTGTATGTTAAGACATGATTTAAAAAAAGATATATATTCTTTAGACTTAGAAGACTTAAATAACGATAGTAGAAATCATATAGAAATAGACAAATATAATAAGCCTGTTCCTATTGTTTGTAGGCATTGTGATACTCCTGAATGTGTATTAACTTGCATGAGTGGAGCTATGAAAAAAGATAAAGATAGTGGAATTGTCAGTTACGATAAAGAGAAATGTGGAGTTTGTTATATGTGTGTTATGGCATGTCCATATGGTCTTTTGAAACCTGATGATAAAACTAAACAAACTATATTAAAATGTGATATGTGTGAAAGTATAGGATATCCCAAGTGTGTAGCTAATTGTCCTACTGGAGCAATAATGCTACAGGAGGAGGTTAGTAATGAAGTATGTAATTCTGGGTGCTAGTGCAGCAGGTATAAATGCTATTAAAGTGTTAAGAGAATTAGATGAAAATGCTCAAATAACATTAATATCAAAAGATGAAAACATCTATTCAAGATGTATGCTACATCATGTAATATCTGAGCATAGAACTTTACAAAATTTAAACTTTGTAGAAAATGATTTTGATAAAAAGCATAATGTTAATTGGATTAAGGGTTGTAGTATATCTAGCATAGATATAGAAAATAAATTTGTATCTATTTTGGAAAATGATGAAAAGATACCTTACGACAAATTACTAATAGCGACAGGGGCTTCATCTGCAATGCCGCCTATAAAAAATTTAAGAGAAGCTAATTTTGTTTATGGACTTAGAAATATTGAAGATGCATATAAAATAAGAGAAAAATCTAAAACTTGTAAAAAGGTAGCTATATTAGGTGCTGGACTTGTTGGAATAGATGCATTAGTTGGGCTTTTAGAAAATTATAAAATAAAGATTGATGTAATATATAGAGAACCATTTATATTAAATAGACAACTAGATGATTATTCGGCATCTGTATATGAAGATGGATTTAAAAATCAAGGCGTAAAATTTTATCCAAATGCATCTGTAAAAGAAATTTGTATCGATGAAAATAAAAATGTTACGGGCGTTTTATTAGAAGATGAAACTCATATACCATGTGATATGGTAATTGTAGCTACAGGAGTTGTTCCAAATGCAAGTTTCATAGATAGTAGCATTATAAATTATGATAGAGGAATAAAAATAAATAATAGGTGTGAAACAAATGTCAAAGATATTTTCGCAGCAGGCGATGTAGTAGGAAAAAATGCTATATGGCCTTTAGCTGTAAAACAGGGTATAGTAGCTGGATATAACATGGTTGGTAATGAAAAAGAAATAGATGAT
This sequence comes from Paraclostridium tenue, assembly GCF_039521565.1. NCBI lineage: Bacteria > Bacillati > Bacillota > Clostridia > Peptostreptococcales > Peptostreptococcaceae > Paraclostridium > Paraclostridium tenue. The sequence continues at coordinate 72,409 of NZ_BAAACP010000009.1, read as the reverse complement.
GAGTTTATTTTTAGAAATACTATGAACTTTTTAGGTATACCTACAGTTTCGTTAGGGAGAGTAGATATAATTGATGAGAACTCTATAGTCAAAGTTAGAAAAGATAAAGAAGGGTATAAAAAGTTTATAATAAAAGATAATATACTTACGGGTGCTATAATACAAGGAGATATATCTTATGTAGGTGTATTTACTTATTTAATAAAAAATAAGGTAGTAGTTAATGATTTAGAAAATAAAATATTTAGTATAGGATATTCAGACTTCTTTTCTATTAAAGGAAATGGAGAGTTTTGCTATAATATATGATATTAAAGGCTATAGATTTAATCTATAGCCTTTAAATATATAAGGATATAGGAGAAATCTATGAAGGTTTATGCACTAGTAGGAGAAAGTGGCTCAGGAAAAAGTTATAAAGCTTTAGAACTAGCATATGATTATAATATAAATTACATAATAGATGACGGTATATTAATACACAATAACAAAATAATTGCAGGATTATCAGCAAAACAAGCGAGTACTAAAACTCAAGCTGTTAAAATAGCTATATTTAATAATGAAGAACATAGAAATAATGTAAAAGAAAAGTTGTTAAAAGAAGAGATTGATAAAATTTTAGTTATAGGAACATCTGATAAAATGGTAAATAAAATTATAAGTAGATTGGGGTTAGAAAAGATAAATAAAACTATTTATATAGAGGATATATCTACAAAAGAAGAAATAAATGCTGCAAAAGAATCAAGAAAAGCAGGGAATCATATAATTCCAGTTTCTACTTTAGAAGTAAAACCTATTGCTAATGGTTTAAGTATAAATCCTGTAAAAAAGTTATTTAAAAGAGAAAATAAAGAAACTATTATTGTAGAAAAGACAATGATAAGACCTACCTTTAGTTATATTGGAAAATTTTATATAAGTAAAAACACTATTAATCAAATAATATTTTATGAGTTATCAAAATTTAAAGATATACACAAAATAAATAATGTAAAATTTGAAAATGAAAATGGAAAATTAAATGTTTTTATTGCATTAGAATTTAATGAATTTGAAGGTGTTATGAATGTTTTTGAGCTTCAAAAACATATAATAAAGTATTTATATGAAATTACTTTAATAAATATAAATAAAATAGATATAAATATAAATAAAATAAAATATGTTAAATAAAAAACTAATAAAAATTATATACAAAATTAAAAAAAACTATGCTATAATCAAAATGTATCATAAGGAAAATGTTTTCAGTTAAAACAAACAAGGGGATATAAAATTATAAATATTTTAAGGGGGCTTTTAAAATGGCTGAAAAAACTTTAAATGTTCTAGAGATAGCAAGATCTCAAGTTAAAACTGCTTGTGATAAGTTAGGGGCTGATCCAGCAGTATATGAAATATTAAAAAATCCAATGAGAGTATTAGAAGTATCATTCCCAGTAAAAATGGATGATGGAACTGTAAGAACATTTACAGGATATAGATCACAACATAATAATGCATGTGGACCATTTAAAGGTGGATTAAGATTCCATCCAGCAGTTTGTATGGATGAAGTAAAAGCATTATCTACTTGGATGACTTTCAAATGTTCAGTAGTAGGTATACCATATGGTGGAGGAAAAGGCGGTATGGCTATAGACCCTACAGAGTTTTCTCAAGGAGAATTAGAAAGAATATCTAGAGGATTTGCTAAAGCTATAGCTCCAATAATAGGGGAAAAAGAAGATATACCAGCTCCAGATGTTAATACAAATGGACAAATAATGGCTTGGATGGTTGATGAATATGCTAATGTTACAGGTGAATTCCAACCAGGGGTATTTACTGGAAAGCCAGTTGATTTTTACGGATCTTTAGCTAGAACTGAAGCTACTGGATACGGAGTTGCTACAATGGCTATGGAAGCTGCTAAGAAAAAAGGAATAGATGTATCAAATGTTACTGTAGGTCTTCAAGGATTTGGAAATGTTGGAAGTTTTGCTGGTATGTACATAGACGAAGCCGGCGCAAAAGTTATATATGTAGAAGATCATACAGGAACTATATATAATAAAGATGGAATAGATATGAAAGCTTTAATGGCTTATAATAAAGAACATAGATGTATAAAAGGATTCCCAGGAGCTGAAGCTGTAGATACAAGTGTAATAACTACAGAAGTTGATATATTAATGCCTTGTGCTTTAGAAAATCAAATAACTTCAGCTAATGCAGGAGATATAAAAGCTAAAATAGTATGTGAAGGTGCTAATGGACCAACAACTCCAGAAGCAGATCATATATTATTTGAAAAAGGTATTACATTAGTACCTGATATATTAGCTAATAGTGGTGGAGTTACAGTTTCTTATTTTGAATGGGTACAAAACCTAATGAGATATAACTGGACTTTTGATGAAGTTCAAGAAAAACAAAGAGCTTTAATGATAAAAGCATTTGAAGAAATATGGGCATTAGCAGAAGAACGTAATGTAGAAATGAGAACTGCTGCGTATATGATGTCTATAAAGAGAATAGCTGATGCTATGAAATTAAGAGGATGGTATACAGAAGCTCCTGCTAAAGAAGTAGCTACATCTTTAGTTTAATTTGTAATATAGAATATAAAATTTTAAGATTTTAAATAAAAAGTGTGTATTCTTTTAATTGACATAAAGAGAATACACACTTTATTTTGCTATATAACAAAAAAGAACACAAAAAAAGTACATAGAAAACAAATCAATGTACTAATATATGTTAAAATATCCAAAATTATTTACTTTTTGGAAAATATAGTATATAATAATGATAAAATGTATATTAAGGTTATTTTTGGATAAAATAAATAAGTTTTAAATTTTCAATATTATATACAAGGTATAAGTTAACTATTGTTTAATATAAGAATACTATATAATTTGGACCAATTATTTACAAAAAAGTTACAAATTATGAAATATAAATAAATAAAAAATATCTTGTGTATTAGTATTTTATCCTACATAGGTTTCATCTATGAAAATAACACGTAAGAAAACTTATGGTGAATTTTTGGAGGGAAAAACGTTATGAAGAGAAAAATATTAGTACCAGTGTTTGCGTCATTTATGGCATTATCGATGAATGGGATAGCTCATGCAGATGATACAAAAGCTGAAAAAGCAACAGATAAGAAAAAAGTTAATGAAAAGAATATAATAGACTTAGAAAACTACAAAGATGTAGATTACAAAGTTGCTGTTGTAAAAGATGGAGTAGGAGTAAAAGTAAGACAACAAGGTTCTGTTCAAACTATAGCATATGCAGGGGATGAATTTAAAATAGTTGGAGAGCAAGATGGATGGTATAAAATCCAATTAGATGATAATACTGAAGGATGGATAGCATCTAGATTTGTTGATGTTAAAGGTGCTGATGCATATGTAACAGCAGATAAAGTAAACTTAAGAAAAGATGCTCATGTAGAATCTGATATTCAAGATGAATTAGGATTATCTACAAAGGTTGAAGTATTAGGAACTCAAGATAATTGGGTAAAAGTTAAAAATGGAGATAAAGAAGGATATATAAGAGATTTATATGTATCTGACAAGGCTCCTGTAGTAGAAGAAGAAACTCAAGATGAGTCTCAAAATCAAAATGATGGACAAGCTGTAGATAATACACAAGCAACTGAAAATACTACAACTAATAATGATAATAACGATAGTACTGACAATAATAGTACTACTGAAAATAATACAACTAATAATGATAACAATGACAAAGAAGATAACAATAGTAATGTAAATAACAATACTAATGTTAATAAAGATCAATCTTCAAATGATAATCAAGTTTCAAATTCTGTACAAAAACCAGCAGAGAGACCAGCAGAAAAGCCTGTACAAAAACCAGTGCAAAAGCCGGTTCAAAAGCCAGTTGAAAAACCAGAAGAAAAGCCAGTTAATAATTCAAATGCTGCAAGTGCTGTAGTAAATTTAGCTTACTCTAAATTAGGTTCTCCATATGTATGGGGAGCAGAAGGTCCAAATAGATTTGACTGTTCAGGACTTACATCATATGTATTTAGAAATGCAGCAGGAATATCTTTACCAAGAACTTCATCAGCTCAATATGGAGCAGGAAGATCTGTTAGCAAAGCTAACTTACAACCAGGAGACTTAGTATTCTTCGCTACTGGTGGTGGTGGAGTAAGCCACGTTGGTATATATGTTGGTGGAGGTAACATGATACATGCACCACAAGAAGGTGATGTTGTTAAAGTAAGTAACATAAACTCATCTTACTGGCAAAAAACTTACGTTGGAGCTAAGAGAGTATTATAATAATAGAAATTTAGAGGATATAACTTAAAACTTATAGTTAATTGGAAAATATACATGTACATGTATATTTTCCTTGGCTATTTGGATTATGTATGTCCTTTTTTTATACACATAAACAGTATATAAAAGTTGAAAGTTATATTGACATCGTTTACCAAAGGTGATAAGCTACTATAAAAGAAAAAATTAAAAAACTTTTAAATTTAGTCCAGAGAGGCTAAAAAAGGAGGACATATAAGATGAAATTAAAAGGAAGAAATTTAATCCAACCAGAAGACTTTTCGATAAATGAAATAGATGAAATTCTATCATTATCTCAAAATATAATTGACAATCCGTCAAAATACTCACGCGTTTGTGAAGGAAATTTACTAGCGACTTTATTTTATGAACCATCAACAAGAACAAGATTTAGTTTTGAAGCTGCAATGAATAGATTAGGTGGAAGAGTTATAGGATTTTCAGAACCAAACTCATCATCCACAGCCAAAGGAGAAACTTTAGAAGATACCATGGAAACAGTATCTTGTTATGCTGATGCAATAGTTATGAGACATCCAAGAGCCGGTTCAGCTTTGGAAGCTTCAAGATTCGCTAGAGTACCATTTATAAATGCAGGAGACGGAGGAAATCAACATCCAACTCAAACACTTACAGATATTCTTACAATAAAATCACTTAAAGGAAAATTAGAAAATCACACTATTGGATTATGTGGAGATTTAAAAAATGGAAGAACAGTACATTCGTTAGTAAAAGCTATGTCAAGATATAAAGATACTAAGTTTGTATTTATAGCACCTGAAGAATTAAAGATGCCAGATTATATAAAAGAAGCTATAAAAGGTCATGATTATATTGAAACTAATAATCTAGATGAAGTTATAGGAGACTTAGATGTACTTTATATGACTAGAGTTCAACAAGAAAGATTTGAAAATAAAGATGAATATGAAAGATTAAAAGATTATTATATATTAACTACTGAAAAAATGAAAAAAGCAAAACTTGATATGTTAGTTATGCACCCACTACCAAGAGTAAATGAGATAGATACAGAAGTTGATGAAGATAAAAGAGCTGTTTACTTTGACCAAGCTAGATTCGGTATGTACGTAAGAATGGCTTTAATAATGAAACTTTTGGGGGTAGATGCAAATGAATAAGATTTTAATAAAGAATGTACGAATAGTTGATGCGAATAAAGACTTTAAAAGCGATTTACTTATAAAAGAGGGTAAGATTTCTAAAATTGATAAAAATATAGATTCAATAGATGCAAAAATTATAAATGGAGAAAATTATATATTAATGCCTTCGTTTATAGATATGCATACACATTTAAGAGATCCAGGATTAACTCATAAAGAAGATTTAGAAACGGGACAAAAGGCCGCTTTAAAAGGTGGATTTACAGTATTATGTCCTATGGCAAATACTAAACCAGCTTGTGACAATAAAGAAACTATGGAATATATCTTAGATAAAGCTGAAAAATTAGATTTATGTGATATCAATCAAGTATGTGCAATAACTAAAAATCTAGAAGGTCAGGAAATGATAGACATAGAAAGTATGAGAAAATACACTCAATTATTTTCTGATGATGGATATACGCTTCATGACGAGGATATAATGAAAAAAGCTTTAAAGCTTTCAAAAGAACTAGATTTTAAAGTATTAACTCATTGTCAACCAGAAGAAATAATAGTAAAAAGAGATTTAAAACTTCTTGAGGAAGTTGAGGGTAATCTTCATATATGTCATATTAGTTTAAAGGAAACTTTAGAAGAAATAAAAAAATATAAAAATAATGGACATAAATTTACTTGTGAAGTAGGACCACACCATATATATGGATATGGATTAGACTACAAAGTAAATCCATCTTTTGCAAAAGAAGAAGACATGAAATATCTTATCCAAGGAATTAAAGATGGATATATAGATATGATTGGAACAGACCATGCACCTCATACTGAAGAAGATAAGAAAAATGGTTCACCTGGGATATCTAATATAGAGGTAGCTTTTGGCATGGTAAATAAGGTATTTAGTGAAAATGGAATTTCTTTAAATAAATTAAGTGAAATGATGAGCTTAAATCCTGCCAAGCTTTTAGGATTGAATCAAGGGTTAATTGAAGAAGGGTTAAGAGCAGATTTAGTTTTAATAAATCCGGATTGTAATGAAGTTATAGATACAGAAAAATTCATATCTAAAGGTAAAAACAATCCGTTTGATAAGCAAAAAATTGTCGGGAAAGTACTAATGACAATAAGGAATGGAAAAATTATGTACGACATAAAGGGGGATATGTAATGTATAAAATTTTAGAAAATAGATATATTGGGGAAGACATGTATTTTATGAAAGTAAAAGGGAGCTTCAAAGCTAAAATGGGTCAGTTTTATATGTTAAGAGCTTGGGATACATATCCTTTATTATCAAGACCGATAAGTGTACATGATGTAGATGAAGAAGGTATATCTTTTTTATACAAAGTAGTTGGAGAAGGTACTAAAATTTTAAAAAATTTAAAACCTGATGATACTATTAAGCTAGAAGGTCCATATGGGAATGGATATGAAAAAGTAGAAGGAAAAGTTGCTTTAGTAGGTGGTGGAATCGGAGTAGCACCACTATACTTAGTAGCTAAAAATATTAAAAATTGTGATGCGTATTTAGGATTTAGAAATGAAGCTATATTAGAAGAAGAATTTAAAGAAGTTTGTAATGAAGTAAATATAGCATTAGGGGATACATTTGTTACAGATATATTAGATGTTGAAAAATATGATTATATATTAACTTGTGGACCAACACCTATGATGGAAAAACTAGTGAAAATGACAGAAGGAACTAATACTAAAATAATGGTTTCGCTAGAAAATCATATGGCATGTGGTGTAGGAGCTTGCTTAGTATGCACATGTAAAACAAAGTTTGGAAACAAAAAGACATGTAAAGATGGTCCAGTGTTCTGGGGAGAGGACGTGATATTTAATGGCTAATTTAAGTGTTAAATTTGGGAATATAGAGTTTAAAAATCCTTTAATTATGGCATCAGGGACTTTTGGGTTCGGAAAAGAATATGCAGAAATTTATGATATAGAAAAACTTGGAGGAATAAGTAGTAAAGGTCTTACTCTTGAAAAAAGAGATGGAAATAAAGGTATGAGAGTTTTTGAAACTCCATCAGGAATGATGAATAGTGTAGGACTTGAGAATCCAGGAGTTAAAGGCTTTATAGAAAATGAACTTCAATTTTTTAAAAAGCTTGATACAGTAAAAATTGCAAATTTAGGTGGCGGAACACTAGATGACTATATAAAAGGAGTAGAACTGTTAAATAATCAACCAATAGATATGATAGAACTAAATATATCTTGTCCAAATGTAAAAGCAGGTGGAATGGCATTTGGAATAAAAAATGAGGTTGCAAGAGAAGTTGTAAGATCAGTAAGAGCAAAAACTACACTTCCTTTAATAGTTAAGTTATCTCCAAATGCAGAGGATATAGTTGGAATGGCTAAGGTTTGCGAAGAAGAAGGTGCAGATGGGATATCTTTAGTAAATACATTTAAGGCTATGGCTATTGATATAAATAAGAAAAAGCCAGTATTTGAAAATACATTTGCTGGCTTATCAGGTCCTGCAATAAAGCCAATAGCCCTTAGAATGGTACATGAAGTTTGTAAAGCTATAAATATTCCTGTTATGGGTATGGGAGGAATTACAACTTGGCAAGATGCAATAGAGTTTATAATGGCTGGAGCGACATGTATTCAAGTTGGAACAGCAAACTTTATAAATCCTAGAATAGGACTTGATATTATAGAAGGAATAAAGAAATACATGGAAGAAGAAGGAATAAATTCTTTGGATGAAATTAGAGGAATTATTTAATAAAAATTTATATAAAAGACTTTTTATGGAATAAAGTAAAAATATCAAATTTAAGGTTAAAAGGGAGAATAAAATTATGAGTAATGTAAATGTTGTTGAAATATTAAAAGAATGTGATGCTTTATTAGAAGGACATTTTTTACTATCTTCAGGAAAGCATAGTAATAGATATGTACAATGTGCAAAGGTATTAAGATTTCCAAATCAAGCAGAAAAAGTCTTAAGTACAGTAGTTGATCAAATAAAAGATTTAGATATAGATTTAGTTGTTGGACCTGCTATGGGAGGTGTTATAGTTTCATATGAATTAGGAAGACAATTAGGTAAAGAATCTGTGTTTACAGAAAGAAAAGATGGACAAATGCAACTAAGAAGAGGATTTGAGGTTAAGCCAGGAGCTAAAATAATAATAGCTGAAGATGTTGTTACTACTGGAAAATCTACTATAGAAACTAAAAAAGCACTAGAGGCTTTAGGTGGAGAAGTTATAGGTGTTGCTTGTATAGCAGATAGAACTAACCATGATATAGGAATGCCTATATATAGTGCTATAAAATTAGATATACAAGTTTATGAATCTGATAATTGTCCATTATGTAAAGAAGGAAAAGAGGAATTAGTTAAGCCAGGAAGTAGAGAATTTAAAGAATTAGGAATGTAAAAATAAAGTCATAGATATTTTTAAAATATCTATGACTTTATTTTTATTTATTTAAACATGTATATTTTTCAAGTTCATTTATAAATAAAGTTGTTGTATTTGAAGGCTTTATTCCTTTTGGAGTAATAAAAGAGAAAGATCGATTATATGTGTCATCTAAATTTACAGTACATAAAGCATCTCCTTCTGAATCTGTAACTAGTTTAGATAAAATAGATATACCTAAATTATTTTTTATGGCTTCTTTAACAGTGTGATTACTTCCTAACACCATTATTTGTTTTGGGGTTATTTTGTTATTACTTAAAAATATGTTTAAATATTCTCTAGTTCCAGAACCTTCTTCTCTAAAAATCCATTTTTTATTTCTTATAGAATCCAATGTAAAATTTTTTGAATCAATTTCAGCTTTAGGTGAGAATGTTAGGACCATTCTATCTTCAAAGAAGAAAATTTGATTAAAGTCAAAAGAAGAAAGACTTCCTTCTACTAATCCAATATCTAAATTTGAACTTTTAACTTTTTCACAAATTTTATGAGTGTTTTCAACTACCATTTCAATTTCTACATCAGGATATTTTGTTGAAAATAAAGTTAAAAAATCTGGAAGAAAATATTCTGCAATTGTAAGGCTAGTACCTATTTTTATATGGCCTTTTATAGAATTAGATATACTGCCCAATTCATCCTTAATTGATTCTATTGATGTTATTATCTCTCTAGCTCTTTTGTATAAAAGATAACCATTATCAGTTATAGATATATTTTTTTGTTTAATAGATCTGTTTATAAGTATTGTGTTAAAGTAATTTTCTAAATGTTTTATATGTGTACTTACTGTTGGTTGAGATAAATTTATACTTTCTCCAGCTTTAGTAAAGTTTTGGTGTTCTACAACTGCTATAAACGTTTTAAATTCTTCTATCAACCTTAAAACCTCCTTGTTTTAAATAATCATTAAAAAAAGTAATGATTATTATGATATATATCTATTTTACCAATAATAATAAGTTTGGTATACTACTTCATATAAAAAGACAACAAGTTTTAGGAGAGGTTATATATGGATAAAATAAAAAAAATATTACCAGGATTAGTGGTATCTATAATAATAGGATTTATTAGTATATTTTTAGCTAAATTTGTACCGAGTTTAGGAGCAGCAACTATTTCTATATTTCTTGGAATGATATTAGGAAATCTATTCTTAAACAAAAAAGTATTTCATGATGGATATAAATTTTCAGAAACAGAATTATTATCATATTCAATAGTTCTTTTAGGAGCCACGTTAAGTATATCTACAATAATGGAGCTAGGATTAGGTGGAATAATATTTATAGTTATACAAATGGCAGTGACTATAGTTGGAGCTATATATATAGGTAAAAAGTTAGGATTTAGTGAAAACTTTAGATATTTAATGGCAAGTGGAAATGCAGTTTGTGGATCATCTGCAATTGGAGCAACTGCACCAGTTATAAATGCTGATGATAAGGAAAAAGGAATAGCAATTACAATAGTTAATGTAACAGGTGTTGTTTTAATGTTATTACTACCATTATTAGCAGGAGTGTTATACAAACATGAATTAATGAAGACTTCAGCTATAATAGGTGGAACTCTACAATCAGTAGGTCAAGTTGTAGCTAGTGGAGCGATGGTTAATGAAGCTACAAAAGATTTAGCTACTATATTTAAAATAGTGAGAGTTATATTACTAGTTGTTGTAGTATTTATATTTGGACATTTAAAAAATAAAACTAATGCAGAAATTATAAAAGAAGAAGAAGTTGAAATATCTAATAAAAAAATTGAAATTCCTTGGTATGTAATAGGATTTTTTATAACATGTGCATTATTTTCTATGAATTTAATACCAATGGAATTATCTCACGCAGCTAAAGAATTAAGTAGTAAATTAGAAATAATAGCATTAGCAGCAATTGGACTTAGAGTAAACTTTAAAGATCTTATAAAACAAGGTAAAGAAGTTTCATTATATGGATTGTTTGTAGGTATATTACAGATAGTAACAGCAATAGTACTAATAGCTATATTATTATAAAAAATGACCCCTTAAGGGGTCATTTTTATTTATATATTTAATATTTTTTGTATCTCATGACATAAAGAGTCTAAATCTTTAGGATTATTAATTAAATCAATTTTATCAATATTTACATAAAGTACAGGAGATTGATTATACTCACTTATCCACTTTTCGTATCGATTATGCAGATTAACCCAATACTCTAAATCAACTGATTTTTCCATATCCCTACCTCTTAAATTTATTCTATCAATAATAGTATCTATAGAACCATCTAAATATATCATTAAATCTGGTCTTCTAAGGTAAGGAACCATATCATTAAATAAATCTCTATATGTGATATAATCTCTTTTAGACATTTTTTTATTATCATATAAATTTCTAGCAAAAATTTCAACATCTTCGTATATACTTCTATCTTGAATGTTATTTAAGCCATTACTATCTATTTCTTTTTGTTGCTTAAACCTTTGAGCTAAGAAATATAATTGTAAATGAAATCCCCAAGTACTTTGGTCTTTATAGAAATCTTCTAGATATGGATTATTATCAACTTGCTCAAAATGAGTTTCAAATCCTAGTTTTTCTCCTACTAATTTCGTTAAAGTAGATTTTCCTGCTCCAACATTACCCGCAACGGTAATAAATAAATCCCTATTTAGTGGTTTGTTACACTGATTTACCAATTTAAACATTAAATTGTCCCCCCAAGTTATTGATTGCACTTTCAACTTTGTCTATTATAAATTTTCTATCATTTTCATTATTTAAAAAGTCTAAATTAGAGTTGTCTATTTCTAATATAATAGGTTCTTTACCTACAAAGTTATGCTTTATAGATAATGGATTGAAATAGTATTTGTATTCATTTCTCAATTCATGTATATAATTTCTATCCATTTGTCTTTCAAAACTTCTATCTCTCATAGCTATTCTCTTCATTAAAACATCTGTATTTGAATTAAGATATATTACTATATCTGGTTGAGGCAAATCATTGATAAAAATATTATACATTTGTTTATATTTATAAAACTGCATATTATCAAGTGTTATACCTGCAAAAATTAAATTTTTAATTATGTGATAATCACTAATTACTCCATTGCCTTTTTCTAAAAAATTTTTTTCCGTATCTTCAAGCTGTTTTATTCTATTAAAAAGAAAAAATGCTTCTGTTTGTAAAGCATACTCTTTTATATCTGTATAAAATTTTGATAGGAATGGGTTTTCTTCAACTATCTCTCTAAGCAAAGTATAATTAAAGTGATCACTTAGTATATTTGATAAAGTTGTTTTTCCAACTCCTATAGGTCCCTCGATAGCTATAAATACACCTCTATTATTCATATAATCACCTTCTAAAAATAATGTCTTATGTATTTTAGCAAAAAAAGTTTATCAATTCTACTCTAGACTTTTTAAATTAAATTTGTATTATAAAAAAATAGTTAATTTAATTTTATAAAAATATGGGTAGAATTAAAGGTATAAGCTTAATTGAAGGGAGTAAAAAAATGAAAGTATACGAAAAAAATGAACTAGTTGTATTAGAAGGAGTAACAGATTTTGATCCAAAACATATATTTGAATGTGGGCAGTGTTTTAGGTGGAAATCAGAAGATGATGGATCATACACTGGAGTAGCTAAAGGTAGAGTAATAAATGTATCAAGAGAAGGAGAAACAATTTATTTAAAGAATACTAATTTAAATGATTTTAATAGTATATGGAAAGAATATTTTGATTTAGATACTGATTACTCAGAAATAAAAAATAAGTTAAGGAGTATGGATAAGTACTTAGAGAAAGCAACTGAATTTGGATGGGGAATAAGAATTTTACGTCAAGATCCATGGGAAATGATAATATCTTTTATAATATCATCTAATAATAGAATCCCTATGATACAAAAAGCCATAGCTAATTTATCAAGAGAATATGGAACTTATATAGGAAAATATAATGGAGTAGATTATTATGACTTTCCTACACCAGAGCAATTAAATAAAGCTTCAATAGAAGAAATAAGATCGTGCTCTACAGGATTTAGAGATAAATACATAAAATCTACAACAGAAGAAGTTATAAATAATCATGATGATGTATATAAATATAAAAATTTAAGTACAGAAGATTGTATAAAAGAACTTACTAAATTTAATGGAATAGGACCTAAGGTTGGTGACTGTATAGCATTATTTGGTATGCAAAAGTATGATACATTCCCTGTTGATGTATGGGTGAAAAGAGTAATGCAAGAATTTTATGTAGACGACGATATGAGTTTGCCTAAAATTAGAAAGTATGCTATAGATAAATTTGGAGATTTATCAGGTTTTGCTCAACAATATTTATTCTATTATGCACGTGAATTAGGTATAGGAAGATAACTAAAGGAGGCGTTATGGTTGCTTTAGATATAATACTCTTAAGCTATGTAATAATATCATACGTAGCAGGTATTATAGTTTCTATTAATATAATACTTCAAAATAGAGATCCAGCTAAGACTATGGCTTGGCTATTAATATTTATATTATTACCAGGCATAGGTTTAGTTATATATGCAGCATTGGGAAGAAATATAAGAAAAAGAAAAATATTTAAGACACAAAAATTAGCTACAAATATAAAAGAAAATAATTTATTTAAAAACATGGAACCTATAGAGGAGTTAGTTGAATTAGAACAAAGAGCTATAAATGGTAATGATTTAATTAAAGATACATACTATGAAGGTATAAAAAAGAAGGTAATAAGTTTACTTTTAAACACAGGGAAATTTCCATTTACGACTAATAACAACGTTAAAGTATTTATAGATGGAAACGAAAAATTTGAAAGTTTACTAAAAGATATAGAACAAGCAAAAGAGCATATTCACTTAGAATATTTTATAATAAAAAATAGTGAGATAGGCATTAAATTAAAGGAATTATTAATAAAGAAAGCAAATGAAGGAGTAAGTATAAAAATTTTATATGATGATGTTGGATGTTGGAGGTTTTGGTTCGACAGGAGATTCTTTCAAGATATGAAAGATGAAGGTATAGAGATAGTACCATTTTTACCAGCCAAATTTCCTATAATAGGAGGTAAAATAAATTATAGAAATCATCGTAAAATTGCTATAATTGATGGTCATATAGGATATACAGGTGGCATAAATATAGGTGATGAATATATGGGTAAAAATGAAAAGTTTGGATACTGGAGGGATACTCATATAAGAATAGAAGGTAGCTCTGTTTATATGCTACAAATGGTATTTTTGATTGATTGGTATTATACAACTAAAAAGGAATCATTTGATGAACGATATTTTCCAAAATTAAATTATATGGGAAACTCTATGATACAAGTTGTTGCGACTGGGCCAGATAGTGATTGGGAAGCTATACATTATGCATATTTTTCAGCTATTTGTAATGCTAAGGAAAGGGTTTATATAGAGACTCCATATTTTATACCAGATGAAAGTTTGTTAAGAGCATTAAAAAGTGCAGCACTTAGTGGAGTTGATGTAAGAATTATATTTCCAAGTATTGCAGATCATAAAATTGTACATCAAGCATCATATTCATATTTTGATGATATTTTAAGATCTGGAGGAAAAGTTTATTTATATAAAAAAGGATTTATACACTCAAAAGTAGTAATTATAGATGATAAGATTTCATCAATAGGTTCTGCAAATATGGACTTAAGAAGTTTTATGCTTAATTTTGAAATGAATGCATTTATTTATGATAAAAAAATAATAAAAAAAATAACAGATGATTTCTTTAAAGATATTGAAAATAGTGAAGAAATAAAATTAAAAGATTTTGAAAATAGACCATTTATAAAAAAATGGGTAGAATCTGTGGCAAGACTATTTTCTCCTATTTTATAAACATATTATACGAGGAGTTTTGTCAATACAAACAAAAATTCCTCGTATAAAAAATGTATAAAATCTGGTTAAAACTATTGAAAAATAAAAAAGTTTGAGATATTATAAAGTTGTTAGCACTCTAGTAAGTAGAGTGATAAAAAGCTAATAAAAAAATTTACATATATAAATTTCATTAGGAGGGATAATTATGAGAATAAGACCATTGGCTGACAGAGTAGTTATAAAGAAAATTGAAGCAGAAGAAAAAACTGCAAGTGGTATAGTTTTACCTGGGGCAGCTAAAGAACAACCTCAAATAGCTGAGGTAGTTGAAGTAGGACCTGGTGGAATGGTAGATGGAAAAGAAGTTAAGATGGAATTAAAAGTAGGAGATAAAGTAATATTTTCTAAATATGCAGGATCAGAAGTTAAATTAGAAGGTCAAGAATATACAATATTAAAACAAAGTGAAATATTAGCAGTAGTTGAATAATATTAGGGGAGGTATATAAAATGGCTAAAGAAATAAAATTCGCTCAAGATTCAAGATCAGCTTTAGAAGCTGGTGTAAATAAATTAGCAGATACTGTAAAGGTAACATTAGGACCTAAAGGAAGAAATGTTATATTAGATAAAAAATTTGGAGCACCACTTATAACTAATGATGGTGTTACTATAGCTAAAGAAATAGAATTAGAAGATAGATTTGAAAATATGGGAGCTCAATTAGTTAAAGAAGTTGCTACTAAAACTAATGATGTAGCAGGAGATGGAACTACAACTGCAACAGTTCTTGCTCAAGCTATAATAAGAGAAGGATTAAAAAATGTAACTGCAGGAGCTAATCCAATATTAATTAGAAAAGGAATACAAAAAGCTGTTGAAGTATCAGTTGAAGAATTAAAAAAACAATCAAAAACTATAGAAACTAAAGAATCTATATCTCAAGTTGCTTCTATATCTGCTGGAGATGAAGAAGTAGGTAATTTAATAGCAGAAGCTATGGAGATAGTAGGTAAAGATGGAGTTATAACTGTTGAAGAATCTAAGACTATGCATACTGAATTAGATGCAGTTGAAGGTATGCAATTTGATAGAGGATTTGTTTCAGCTTACATGGTAACTGATGTTGACAAAATGGAAGCTGTATTAAATGATCCATATATATTAATAACAGATAGAAAAATAACTAACATACAAGATATATTACCTGTTCTTGAGCAAATAGTTCAACAAGGTAAAAAATTATTAATAGTAGCTGAAGATGTAGAAGGAGAAGCATTATCTACATTAGTAGTTAATAAATTAAGAGGAACATTTGAAGTAGTTGCTGTTAAGGCTCCAGGATTTGGAGATAGAAGAAAAGCTATGCTTGAAGATATAGCAGTACTTACTGGAGGAACAGTTATATCTGAAGAATTAGGATATGATTTAAAAGAAGCAGACTTATCTATGTTAGGTAGAGCAGGATCTGTTAAAGTAACTAAAGAAAATACTACAATAGTAGATGGTGCTGGAGATAAAAAAGCTATAGAAGATAGAGTAGCTCAAATAAAACATCAAATTGAGCAAACTACTTCTGAGTTTGATACAGAAAAATTAATGGAAAGATTAGCTAAACTTGCTGGTGGAGTTGCTGTTATAAAAGTTGGAGCTGCAACAGAAGTTGAAATGAAAGAAAGAAAATTAAGAATAGAAGATGCTTTAAATGCTACAAGAGCAGCTGTTGAAGAAGGTATAGTTGCTGGTGGAGGTACTGCATTAGTTAGTGTTATCCCAGTTGTAGATAAATTAATAGAAGAGCTTGAAGGAGAACTTCAAGTTGGAGCTAAGATAATAAGAAGAGCTTTAGAAGAGCCATTAAGACAAATAGCTATTAATGCTGGTCTTGAAGGAGCTGTTATAATACAAAAAGTTATAAATGAAGATGCTGAAGTAGGATTTGATGCTTTAAATGAAAAATACGTGAATATGATAGAAGCTGGTATAGTTGATCCAACTAAGGTAACTAGAAGTGCATTACAAAATGCTGCATCTATAGCAGGCGTATTTTTAACTACTGAAGCTGCTGTTGCTGATCTTCCAGAAAGTGAGCCAGTGCCTGGAATGGGTGGAGGAATGCCTCCAATGATGTAGGTTGATTAATAGTAAGTTTTGAAATATTACTATTTAACTTGTTGTGGTAAAAGAAAAATAAAAAGAGATAATTTGGAATTAATTTTCAAATTATCTCTTTTTTATATGAGGATATTATATGAAACTGGGTGGCTGGAAAAGGTATGCTTAGTGTGTTAAAATTATTATTAAACAACCAATAATAGGGGGAACTTATGGATATTAGAAATTTATTAGAGAAAGTAAAAAATGGTGATATAGATATAGATTTAGCTATTGATAAATTAAAAGATTTACCTTATGAGGATATAGGATATGCAAATATTGACCACCATAGGCAAATAAGAAATGGATATCCAGAAGTTATATATTGTGAAGGAAAAAGTGATGAACATATATTAGGAATTATAAAAAGAATGAATGAAAAAGGTTCTAATATATTAGGAACTAGATGTAGAAAAGATACTTATAAAAAGATAAGAAATATATATCCTAATTGTGAATATGAAGAGTTATCTAGAATTTTAAAGATAGAAAATAAACCTATAAAGAATATAGGCAAAGGTAAAATTGTAGTTGTTACAGGAGGAACTTCAGATATTCCTGTTGCAGATGAAGCATACTATACAGCTAAATTTTTAGGAAATGAAGTAGAAAGGGTTTATGATGTTGGAGTAGCAGGGATACATAGATTATTAAATAAATTGAATATACTTAAGTCAGCTAGGGTATTAATAGTTATAGCAGGTATGGAAGGGGCACTTCCAAGTGTTGTAGGAGGATTAGTTGATGTACCTGTTATAGCAGTTCCAACATCTGTTGGATATGGAGCTAATTTTGGTGGGATTTCAGCTCTTTTAACAATGTTAAATAGCTGTGCATCAGGTATATCTGTAGTTAATATAGACAATGGATTTGGAGCTGGTTATTTGGCTGCTACTATAAATAAATTAGATTAACACTAATTAAATGGGAGTGTAAATTATGTTAGAAGAAAGAGTTTTATATTTTGATATAGTAAATGGTATTTCTGGTGATATGACTATGGCTAGTTTAATAAATGCAGGAGTTCCATCAGAAATATTTTTAGAAGAAATGAATAAGCTTAATCTAGATGATGAGTTTAGTATAGAAATAGATTATAAAAATGAAAGTGGTATAGTAGGGACAAAAGTTAATGTAATAGCAAAAGAAAATCATGATCATAGACACTTAGTAGATGTATTTGAAATTATTGATAATTCATCTTTAAAGGATAGTATAAAAGACAGAGCTAAAAAGATATTTATGACTGTAGCAGAGGCAGAAGCTAAAGTACATGGAACAACTATAGATAAAATACACTTTCATGAAGTTGGAGCTATTGATTCTATAGTTGATATAGTAGGCTGCTCAGTATTAATAGATTTATTAAATATAGATAAGATATATTCAAGTTCTGTACCTGTTGGTTCTGGTACTGTAAAGTGTGATCATGGCATTATGCCAGTTCCAGCACCTGCTACAATTGAGATACTAAAAGGAGTTCCAATTAAATTAAATACTGTAAATGGTGAATGTACAACTCCTACTGGAGCTGCAATAATAAAAACTTTATGTGATGAATTTGTAGATGTATTAGAATTTGAGGTAGAGCAAGTTGGTTATGGAATAGGTCATAAAAAATTTGAAATGCCAAATATGCTTAGAACTATAGTTGGTATAAAAAAAAAGAAGAATTAATTTATGAAATTAATGCAAATATAGATGATATGTCTTCTGAGATTTTTTCTTATTTATATGAAAAGTTAATGGAAGATGGAGCTTTAGATGTATATACACAAAGCATATATATGAAAAAAAACAGACCTGCAATCAAGTTATCTGTGTTATGTAATGAGATAGATTTAGACAAATTTATTGAAACGATATTGATAGAAACGAGTACCTTTGGAGTTAGATATCATATATATAATAGGGAAACTCTTTTAAGAGAGTTTGATAAAATACATTGTGAATATGGAGATGTAACAGTTAAAATAGGATATTATAAAAATAAAATTGTAAAAGTTACTCCTGAATATGAGGAGTGCAAAATGATAGCTAAAAGGGCTAATATATCCATAAAAACTGTATATGATAGCATAAACTGTTCAATAAAAAATAAATTCATATAAAAATGTTGACACAAGTAATAAAATTTGATAAATTAATAAACAACTTATTACAACGTGTATACAATATCGCAAATAAAAATCACTCATATATACTCAGAAATATGGTCTGAGAGTCTCTACCGAAGTACCGAAAATACATCGACTATGAGTGAAATTATTATAACAAAGTTCTATCATCGTAAGTAAATTTGTAGGCTGATACTAAATCCCTACAGGTTAGCTATAAATAAATGAACTTTGGGAATCTGTATAGTAATTTCACTTATATTAAAATAAGAAATTATTATACAGATTTTTTTTATATTTTTATAAGTTTAATATTTAATAGTTTTAAGCATAAAAATTTTTAATTATATAAAAATAATAAGTAAGCATAAAAAATAAAGAAGGGGGCAACTGATATGGCAAAAATATTAAAAGAAGGATTAACTTTTGACGATGTACTTTTAGTTCCTCAAAAGTCAGAAGTTTTACCTAAAGATGTTAACACACAAACTCAATTAACAAAAACTATAAAATTAAACATACCATTAATGAGTGCAGGTATGGATACAGTTACTGAATCTAAAATGGCGATCTCAATGGCAAGACAAGGTGGTATAGGAATAATACACAAAAATATGTCTATAGAAGAGCAAGCTCTAGAAGTTGATAAGGTAAAAAGAAGTGAAAGTGGAGTTATAGTTGATCCATTTTACTTATCAAAAGACCACACAATACAAGATGCTGATGATATAATGGCTAGATATAAAATATCAGGTGTACCTATAGTTGATGATAATAATAAGTTAATCGGAATAATAACAAACAGAGATATTAAATTTGAAGATGATTTTACTAAAAAAGTGGACGAGGTTATGACTAAAGAAAATCTTGTTACTGCTAGAGAAGGAATAAATTTAGTAGAAGCTCAACAAATATTAAAACAAAATAAAATAGAAAAATTACCTATAGTTGATGAAGAAGGTCATTTAAAAGGACTAATAACTATAAAAGACATAGAAAAGAAAATACAATATCCAAACTCTGCTAAAGATGCTCAAGGTAGATTATTATGTGGAGCAGCTCTAGGAATAAGCGCTGATTTAATGGATAGAGTAGAAGCTTTAGTAAAAGCTAATGTTGACGTAGTTGTACTTGATAGTGCACATGGACATTCTATGGGTGTTATAAATGCACTTAAGAGTGTTAAAGCGAAATACCCAAATTTACAAGTTATAGCAGGAAATGTTGCAACTGCTAAAGCTACTGAAGATTTAATAAAAGCAGGGGCTGACTGTGTAAAAGTTGGTATAGGACCAGGATCTATTTGTACAACAAGAGTTGTTGCAGGTATAGGTGTTCCACAAGTAACAGCAGTTATGGATTGTGCTGAAGTTGGACATAAGTACGGGGTACCAGTAATAGCTGACGGAGGAATAAAATATTCTGGAGATATAGTGAAAGCATTAGCTGCAGGAGCATCTGTATGTATGATGGGATCAATGTTTGCTGGAACTGAAGAAAGTCCAGGAGAAACTGTATTATACAGAGGAAGATCATATAAAACATATAGAGGAATGGGATCTATAGGAGCTATGGAAAAAGGTTCTAAAGATAGATACTTCCAAAATGATGCTAAGAAATTAGTTCCTGAAGGTGTTGAAGGAATGGTGGCATATAAAGGTAAAGCTGAAGATATAGTATACCAAATGATAGGTGGTATAAGAGCTGGCATGGGATACTGTGGAGCACCTACTATAAAAGATTTAATGGAAAATGGTGAATTTATAAAAATAACAGCAGCTTCATTAAAAGAAAGTCATCCACACGACATAACAATAACTAAAGAAGCACCAAATTACAGCACTCAAGGGGAGGTATAAAATATGAAAAAGCAACATGAATTAGTTTTAGTAATAGATTTTGGGGGACAATATAATCAATTAATAGCAAGAAGAGTTAGAGAAAATAACGTATATTGTGAAATATTACCTCATACAACAGATATCGAAGTAATAAAATCTAAAAATCCAAAAGGTATAATATTTACAGGAGGACCTAATAGTGCATATTTAGAAGAGTCTCCTAAGATAAGTAAAGAAATATTTGAGCTAGGAGTACCTATACTTGGAATTTGTTACGGAGTTCAATTAATGGCTCACTTACTTGGTGGTAATGTAAGAAAAGGTAACAACAGTGAAAAAGAATATGGTAAGACTTCTATAACATACAATGCTTCAAGTATATTTGAAGGTATAGATACAAACACTGTTTGGATGAGTCATACAGACTTAATAGATACTCTTCCTGAAGGATTTGAAGTTGCTGCATATACTACTGATTGTCCAGTTGCTGCGATGCATCATCCTGAGAAAAAATTATACGGAGTTCAATTCCACCCAGAAGTTGAACATTGTCTAGATGGAGATAAAGTTTTAAGAAACTTCTTATATAATGTTTGTGAAGTAAGTGGAGACTGGACAACAGATTCATTTATAGAAGAAAAAATAAAAGAAATAAAAGAAACTATAGGTGATAAGAAAGTACTTTGTGCATTAAGTGGTGGAGTTGATTCATCAGTTGCTGCTGTACTTGTTCATAAAGCCATAGGAGACAACTTAACTTGTGTATTCGTTGACCATGGATTACTTAGAAAAAATGAAGGTAATGATGTTGAAAGAATATTTAGAGATAAATTTGATATGAACTTAATAAGAGTTAACTGTGAAGATAGATTCTTATCTAAGTTAAAAGGTGTAACTGAGCCTGAAGCTAAGAGAAAAATAATAGGTGAAGAATTTATAAGAGTATTCGAAGAAGAATCTAATAAATTAGGAAAAATGGATTTCTTAGTTCAAGGAACTATATACCCAGACGTTGTAGAAAGTGGACAAGGAGAGGCTGCTACAATAAAATCTCACCATAATGTTGGTGGAATACCTGAAGATATAGAATTTAAAATAGTTGAACCTTTAAGAGAATTATTCAAAGATGAAGTAAGAAAAATAGGTTTAGAACTTGGAATAGATTATGATTTAATATATAGACATCCATTCCCAGGTCCAGGACTTGGAATAAGAGTTATAGGTGAAGTAACTAAGGAAAAATGTGATATATTAAGAGAAGCTGATGCTATATATATGGACGAGCTTAAGAAAGCTGGCCTATATAGCAAGATATGGCAAGCATTCGCAACTTTACCAGATGTAAAAACTGTTGGAGTTATGGGAGATGAAAGAACATATGCTTATTTAGTAGGTATAAGAGCTGTTACTTCTTCAGATGGTATGACTTCTGACTGGTATAAGATGCCATATGACGTATTAGAAAGAATATCTAATAGAATTGTTAATGAAGTTGATGGAGCTAACAGAGTAGTTTATGATATAACTAGTAAGCCTCCTGGAACTATTGAATGGGAATAAGAAGTTTATTCAAACACTTTATTAATAAAATATAAAAAAATAAAAAGCCTAGGCTTTTTATTTTTTTATATTTATAACAATTAATACTAAAATTATCAGCATCGGAGGAGCAATATGCAAAATACGAGTTCATCTAAAGTTAATAGTACTTTAGAAAAAATTTTCAAGTTAAGCGCAAATAATACGAGTGTTAAAACTGAGGTTTTAGCAGGAGTAACAACTTTTATGACTATAGCATACATATTAGTTGTAAATCCTAATATACTTGGACAAGCTGGTATGGATAAAGGCGCTGTATTTACAGCAACGGCAATAGCATCAGGTATAGGGTGTTTTATAATGGGATTACTTGCTAACTATCCTATAATCCTAGCGCCTAGTATGGGAATAAATGCATTCTTTACTTACACTGTAGTATTAGGAATGGGATATACTTGGCAATTTGCATTATGTGCCATGTTTATAGAAGGTATTATATTCGTATTATTAACAGTAACTAATGTTCGTGAAAAAATAATAGAGTGTATGCCGGATGTTTTAAAACATGCAATTACAGCTGGAATAGGATTATTTATAACATTTATAGGGCTTGTAAATGCAGGAATAGTGCAGCAAGGAGGAGCAATAATATCTTTAGGGAATATAAAATCTCCTGTAGTTTTACTTGCAATAATAGGTTTAATGATAGCTGCTACACTATTAGTAAAAAATGTAAATGGAGCATTTTTAATATCTATAATAATAACATCTGCAATAGGTATGCTATTTGCAATAGTACCTATGCCAACTGGTGTAATTGATGTACCACCATCTATACAACCTGTATTTATGAAAGTATTTGATGTAAGTCGTAGTCAAATATTTAGTTTAGATATGTTAGTTATAGTTCTTACATTATTATTCGTTAATATGTTTGATTCAATTGGATTTTTATTAGGAATAGCCCAAAGAGCTAATTTATTAGATGAAAATGGTAATATGCCAAATGTAAAAAAAGCATTATTAGCAGAGTCTGTTTCTACAACGATATCTTCAGTTTTAGGAACATCAACTTTAGCGACTACTGTAGAAAGTGGATCTGGAATAGCTGTAGGAGGAAGAACAGGTTTAACGGCTTGTATTACAGGAATTTTATTTTTTATATCACTGTTTTTCGCACCATTATTTGTATCTATACCTGCACAAGCAACAGCTCCAATACTTATACTAGTAGGATTTTTAATGGCAAGTTCTATATTAAAAATTAATTTTGAAGATTTTACGGATGCTATACCAGCATTTATAACATTTGTAATGATGCCCTTATCATATAGTGTAGCAGATGGAATTATGTTTGGTATAATAGCTTACACTTTCTTAAAATTAGTTAGTGGAAAAAAAGAAGAAACAAAAATTTCAATGATTATATTAAGTGTAATATTTATTTTAAAATTTGCATTTTTATAATATGATTAAAATCTATAAGTATATGTTAGTATGCTTATAGTTTTTTTTGATATTAAAAAATAAAAATAAAATTAAAAATATGATAAATATTTTATTTAAAATATAAAAAAATATAGTGTTTATCTTATAAATATAAAATGTATTTATAGAGGATATGATAATTAATATCAGTTTAAAAATCTTAGTTTCAATTCAGTATTTTCTTTATATTTAAAATTAAGAATAAGATTGTTAAAAATAAAACTATATTTTGAATATAATATATTTTTACGTAATGTAATAATTATGTAAACAAAAAACGCGAGGTTTTTGTCAAATATTGTTATATAATTATATAAAACAACTAAGGGGTGAGTTCTATGGAAGAGAAGTTAGTTGGTATAATTACAAGTAATGACAAGAATTGGGACAGCAGATGGAAATATAATTGTGCCATATTTATTGTTAGTTACATTTTTATGGGAGCTGTTACAGGTATAACAAATGATTCATATATATCATACCTAAATTTAACAGTACCGAATGTTGTAAAGGCTTTACCAATGTATACCTCAATAGCAACTTTCATCATGGCAATGACACTTTTATTAGTTCACAAATTAGGGTATAAGAAAATTATATTATTTGCACCAATAGCATTAATAGGTGCGCTACTATCTTGTATTTATAGTAGTAATGCGAAAGTAATTCTAATCTCAAACATCTTAGTTAACATAGGGGCTGGTATGTTCGACTTCATATATCCTCTAATGTTTACATCATACACACCAAAAGAAAAAAGAATTTCAATGTTTTCAAGAGTAATGTATTGCAACTTAATAAGTCAATCACTTTTAACATTTTTAAATGGGAAA
This sequence comes from Paraclostridium tenue, assembly GCF_039521565.1. NCBI lineage: Bacteria > Bacillati > Bacillota > Clostridia > Peptostreptococcales > Peptostreptococcaceae > Paraclostridium > Paraclostridium tenue. Next base: position 47,606 of record NZ_BAAACP010000009.1, on the reverse strand, counting down.
GTGGTTGTTTGGAAATTTAGTAGATATTTAGGAATTGATTATAATCAAGCTTCAACTTTATCTGAAAATGCCAGTAAATTAAATTCAACTCAAATGAGTTATTATATAAATTCATATAGATTTGCTTTATGGATCGCAATAATATTTACTGTTTTAGCATTAATTTGTTTAGTTTTTTTAAGAGAAAGAGTTGAAGATTATAGAGAATCAGAAGAAGAGATAATTGCTAGAAAAGCAGAAAAGAAATTTGATTTTAAGATATTTCTTAATAAGCATATAATAATGTGGGTTGTAATATTTAGTATAATACGATTTGGAGCATTGCTTATAACTCCATACTTCCCAATATATTTAAATAACTTTTTACATATAAGTAGGGGTACAGTTTCAACAATAATTACATTACAAACTTTAGCTATGGTACTAGGATTTCTTGCTGCGCCATATTTAGAGAAAAAACTTGGATCTATAATAACTATATCAGCATCTATGATGCTATGTATACCACTTATGATAATAATGGCAAATGGAGCTATGCTTGGAGGAAACATAGCATGGATAATAGGAGGAGTTTTATTTTTAAGATCTGGATTTGCTAATGCATCAAATCCTATACAGCAATCACTGCCACTTACATTTGTACCTAAAAATTTGGCTCCAGCATATAGTTCATTTATACTTGTATCAAACTCTATAGTCGGTATATTTGCAGGTATATTTGCTAGATACTCATTATTAAAAACTGATGCAGGTTATGGTAGAGCATATTATATAGCAAGTGCGTTGTATTTTATAGCTTCAATATTATTATTGATTATATTTACTAAAAAGTATAATAGAGGGTTAAGTGAAAGTGAAATTAAAGAGCATGAAGTTAAAGAAGAGATTGTAGAAGCTAATTAAAAAATTATTATAAATAAACTATCTTGAGATATTAGATGTTATAAAACAAATATTTTAAGATAGTTTATTTTTTATTGTAGTAAATATCAATAAAATACGAATATAAAATAAAAATAATATTAAAATATTCGTAAAATAACTTGAAAAAGTATCCGTCATAAAATATAATTAGGGTATAAGGTTGGTAAAATACGAACGAAATTATAATTATATTTTATAAAAATAGGAGGAAGGATATGCAGATAGCACAAACTTCAAAGGGAAATAAATCTATTTTAGATAGGGTTTTTAAGTTAAGCGAACATAATACAACTGTTAAGACTGAAATTATAGCAGGAATAACAACATTTATGACAATGGCTTATATATTAGTAGTAAATCCTAGTGTATTAGGGGATGCTGGGATGAACAAAGATGCTGTATTTGCTGCAACTGCTATAGCAGCATTTATAGGAAGTTCTGTAATGGGACTATTAGCAAATTACCCAATAGCACTTGCGCCAGGTATGGGACTAAATGCATTCTTTGCATATACAGTAGTTTTACAAATGGGTTATAGCTGGCAATTTGCTTTATGTGCAGTTTTAATAGAAGGTTTAATATTTATCTTATTAACAGTAACTAATGTAAGAGAAAAAATAATTGACTGTATACCAAAAGTTTTAAAGCATGCAGTTACAGCAGGTATAGGATTATTTATAGCTTTTATAGGATTAGTAAATGCAGGAATAGTTGAAGGTGGAGGTGCGATATTACAATTAGGTAATATGCAAAGTCCAACGGTTTTATTATCTATAGCAGGTTTAGTAATAGCAGCTGTATTACTTTCTAAAAATGTTAAAGGTACATTTTTACTAGCTATGGTAGTTACTACTGCAATAGGAATTGTTGCTGGATTAGTTCAATTACCTTCAGCTATAGTTTCATCAGTACCATCTTTAAAACCAGTATTTTTACAAGTATTTTCAGTTCCAGTTAATCAAATATTTAGTTTAGATATGATAGTAGTAGTATTTACATTCTTATTTGTAGATTTATTTGATACAGTAGGGTGCTTAGTAGGAGTAGCATCTAAAGGAAATATGTTAGATGAAAATGGTAAATTACCAAAAGCTAAGCAGGCACTATTCGCAGATGCTATAGCAACTACAACAGGATCATTACTTGGAACTTCAACTGTTACAGCTTATGTTGAAAGTGCTTCAGGTATAGGAGAAGGTGGAAGAACTGGATTAACTGCAATAACAACAGGATTATTATTTTTACTTTCATTATTCTTTGCTCCGATATTTACTGCAATACCAGCACAAGCAACTGCTCCAGTACTTATATTAGTTGGAGTTATGATGGCAAGTTCATTACTTGAAATAGATTTTAGCGATTTTACTAATGCAATACCAGCATTTTTAACATTTGCAATGATGCCTTTAGCATATAGTATAGCAGATGGTATTATATTTGGAATAATATCATTTACAATATTAAAGTTAGCTACAGGAAAGAAAAAAGAAGTTAATTTATCGTTAATATTACTTTCAATAATGTTTATACTAAAGTTTATATTATTATAATATAGTATTTAAAAAATAAAATAAAAAAAGGTTAAATACACATTTTAATATGTATTTAACCTTTTTTTATACTTAGTTTTAGAAGTTTTCTGCTCTTACTTCATAGTATCCTTGTGGGTGTTTGCAAGCTGGACATACTTGTGGAGCTTCATTTCCAACATGAACATATCCACATACTGTACATATCCATTCTTGTGGTTCAGATTTTTCAAATACTGTTTTTTCTTCTATATTTTTAGCTAATCTTAAAAATCTATCTCTATGATGAGCTTCTATTCCATGTATATGAGTGAAAGAAGCTGCTATTTCCTCAAATCCTTCTTCTCTAGCTTCAGCAGCGAATTTTAAGTAAAGAGTATCTTCTTCATCTTCCCCTTTTGCTGCAAATTTTAAGTTTTCTAAAGTACTAGCCATTCCTACACCATATGATCCAGTTACTTGAACATCTTCTCCAGTAAAATCATTTAATAAGTATCTAAAAAATATTTTAGCATGCATTTCTTCATTATGAGCAGTTTCATCAAATACATCACCTATTTGAACAAATCCTTCTTTTCTAGCTATTTTAGCATAGAATTGATATTTGTTTTTAGCTTGTGATTCTCCTGCAAATGCATTCATTAAATTTTGTGCTGTTTTAGTTCCTTTTAAAGATTTCATCTTTAATTCATCTCCCTAAGTATAAATTATAAATTTTAATTATTTTATATAGATACCACATAAAATTAAATTAAAACAATTTAATTAGATTTCTTATATTTTCGTAATTTTAAGAATTAGTGAAAAATAAAATTATTTTATTAAGCTGTTACTGAATGAAAATGAGTTAACTTGTGAACTATATTAGATAGTAAATTTTTCATAATATGGAGGTAACCTATGAAATTATATAGTATTTTAGTAACTAGTATATTTCTTTCAGGATTTTTAATTATAGGTTGTGCTAGTAGTTCAGACAGTGATAAAAATTATAATAAAGAAAATTTAAAAGAAACATCAATTAATAATGTAGATAAGAAACTAAGCAAAAAAGAGGCTAGTGATTTAGTAAAAAAATATTTAGAAGATAAAAATTCTTATATACCCAATTTCATAGAAGTGGACAATGTTGATGGAGATAAATATATTGTTCATGCCTATGATGTTATAACAAATAAAGAGGAGAGTCATATAGCTACAAGTGGGTGGTTTGAGGTTAATATGTATACTGGAGAAATAGTTGATATAATGAATCAGTAATATTTTTAAAATTTAGAAAAATATAGATGTTAGGAATATAATAATATATATAATATATTTTAATAGGGTGATAATATGAACACAAATCTTAAAAAGAAATTCTTGTTTTGGGGAATTGATTTTGCCTATGCTATTGTATTTGGATTAATAATAGGTGTAGATTTTGGATTTGATGTAAGTAAAAGGTTGAATAAGTTTTTAGGATAATATAATGATTTTATAGAAGTCACATATTTGCTATAAATATTTTTGATAGCAAGTATGTGACTTTTTTTATTTAATTTATAAGATTAAAAGCTTATATAAAAAACTCGAACAAAAAATAAATATATGGTTGATAAAATACGTATAATAAGATACTATTTAAATATAAAGTTCGTTATATAATACGTATGTTTTAAAATATCAAAAAATATTAAGTACGTAAAAAGAGGGGGGAGTTATGATGAAAATAGCAGTAGTTATGGGTTCAAAGTCAGATTATCCAAAGTTAGAAAAAGGAATTGAGATTTTAGAAAAGTTCGGAATAGAAATTACAACACGAGCATTATCAGCTCATAGGACACCGAATCAACTAATGGCATTTTTAAAAGAAATAGAAAATGACACAGATGTAATAATAGCAGCTGCAGGAAAAGCAGCACATTTACCAGGAGTATTAGCATCACATACTTTAATACCGGTTATAGGGTTACCAATAAAGTCATCTACAATGGATGGTTTAGATTCACTTCTTTCAATAGTTCAAATGCCACAAGGAATACCTGTAGCTACTGTAACTATAGATTCTGGAGTAAATGCAGCATTAATGGCTGCTCAGATAATGAGTATTAAATACCCAGAAATTAAAGAACAATTAAAGAACTATAGAAAAGAGATGGAATTAAAAGTATTAGAAGATGATCAAAATTTAAGGGGGTAATCAAAATGTTATTATATGAAGGAAAAGCAAAACAAATATTTAGTACAGAAAATGAAAATGAATATCTAGTTTACTACAAAGATGATGCGACAGCATTTAATGGTGAGAAAAAAGCTTCAATAAATTCAAAAGGGATATTAAACAATAAAATATGTACAGCTATGTTTGAAATGTTAGAAAAAGAAGGTATAAACACTCACTTTATAAAAGGTATTTCGGATAGAGAAATGATAGTTAAAAAAGTTGAAATTTTACCACTTGAAGTAATTGTAAGAAATATAACAGCAGGTTCATTTTGTAAAAGATATGGAATAGAAGAGGGTATAGTTTTAGAAGAACCAATATTTGAACTTTCATATAAAAACGATGATTATGGAGATCCAATGCTAAATGATGATCATGCAGTAGCTATGAAACTTGCAACTAGAGAAGAATTAGCATTTTTAAGAGAAGAAACTTTAAAAATAAATGAAATAATGAAGAAATTTTTCTTAAATATGAACTTTAAGTTAGTAGATTTTAAATTAGAATTTGGAAAAGATGTAAATGGGAATATAATACTAGCTGATGAAATATCTCCAGATACTTGTAGACTTTGGGATGTAGATACAAATGAGAAATTTGATAAAGATAGATTTAGAAGAGATTTAGGAGATTTAGTAGAAGGATATACTGAAGTTCTTTCTAGAATAGAAAATTAATCAGGGGGATATTTAAATGTGCGGTGTGGTAGGAATATGCTCAAATAAAGATATATCAAAAGAATTGTATTACTCATTATACTCTATACAGCATAGAGGTCAGGAAAGTTGTGGGATATCAGTTTTAAATAGAAACCAAATAAATTTTAAAAAGGATATGGGACTTGTAGGAGATGTTTTTAAATCTAGCGAGCTAGAAAAACTAAAAGGAAATATAGGAATAGGGCATGTAAGATATTCTACAGCTGGAGGAAGTAGTTTATCTAATTGTCAGCCATTAGTAGGAAGATGTAGAAAGAGACAATTATCTATAGCACACAATGGAAATCTTGTTAATGCAAATTATTTAAGAAACATGTTAGAAGAAGAAGGATATATGCTTCAATCAAATTCAGATACAGAGGCTATACTTTGTATACTAGCAAGATATTATAAAGGGGATATAGTTGAAAGCTTAAAAATAACTATGGATTATATAAAGGGTGCTTATTCATTAGTCATAGCAAGTAGTGAAAATGAACTTGTAGCTGTTAGAGACCCTCATGGATTTAGACCATTATTATTAGGGAAAAAAGATGACACATATATAGTAGCCTCTGAAGACTGTGCAATTAATATATTAGGAGGAGAAGTTTTAAGGGATATTGAGCCAGGAGAGATTGTAGTAATAAAAGATAACGAACTAAAATCATATCACTATAGAGAAAACTATAAACCAATAAAAGCAAGTTGCATATTTGAACATATATATTTTGCTAGAAATGATGCAACTATAGATAATGTTAATGTATATGAGTTTAGAGTAAAGTGTGGAGAAATTTTAGCTCAAGATGAAAATATAAAAGCAGATATAGTTGTTCCTGTACCTGACTCTGGATGGGCTGGAGCTATAGGGTATTCAAATGCTAGCAAAATTAAACTTACAGAAGGACTTGTTAAAAATAGATATGTTGGAAGAACATTTATAAAACCTACTCAAGAAGAAAGAGAAATAGGAGTAAAAGTAAAATTAAATACACTAACCAATGTAGTAAAAGATAAGTCAATTGTTTTAGTAGATGATTCAGTAGTAAGAGGTACAACTTCAAGACAAATTGTTAAATCATTAAGAGATGCGGGAGCTAAAGAAATACATTTAAGAATAACTTCACCTGAAGTAACTCATTCTTGTTACTATGGGATAGATACTCCACATCGCTCTAATTTAATAGCTTCAAAATATGATTTAGAAGAAATAAGAAATTATATAGGGTGCGATACACTTAAATTTTTAAGTATAGAAGGAACTTTAGAAGCAACAGAAAATAAATCAACTTTCTGTAAGGCATGTTTTGATGGAAAATATCCAGTTGAAAAAATCGATGAGGGGGAACTTGTATCATGTTAACTTATAGAGATTCAGGTGTAGATATAGATGAAGGAAATAGAGCTATTGACCTTATAAAAAATAAAATAAAAGGGACTTATGACAATAATGTTATAGGTGACTTAGGAAATTTTAGTGGATTATATAATTTAAAAGACTTTATGAGCATGGAAGAGCCAGTACTTCTTTCATCCACTGATGGAGTTGGAACTAAACTAAAACTAGCTCAGATGCTAAATATTCATAATACAGTAGGGATAGACTTAGTAGCTATGTGTGTTAATGACCTTATATGCCAAGGTTCTAAGCCTTTATTTTTCTTAGATTATATAGCTACAGGTAAGTTAGTACCTGAAAAAATAGATGATATAGTTTCGGGAATAGTTAAAGGATGCAAACAAGCAGGATGTGCACTTATAGGTGGAGAAACGGCTGAAATGCCTGGAATGTATTCAAAAGAAGATTACGATTTAGCTGGATTTTCAGTTGGTATAGCAGACAAAAGTAAAATAATAAGTGGTCAAAATGTTAAAGCAGGAGATACTTTAATAGGAATAGCCTCAAGTGGAATACATAGTAATGGATATTCATTTATAAGAAAGATTTTCTTAGAAGAATATAAATATGAATTAGATCAGTATATAGAAGAATTAGAAATGACATTAGGGGAAGCACTTCTTGTACCAACTAAGATATACGTGAAACTTGTTATAAATTTAATAAAAAAATATGACTTAAAAGCAATAGCACATATAACAGGTGGTGGAGTTATAGAAAATATACCTAGAGTAATACCAAAAGGCTTAGGTGTAAATATAAATAAAAATTCTTGGGAAAAGCCAGCTATATTCAAAATGATAGAAAACTTTAATTCTATAGATGAAATAGAACTACACAAAAGTTTTAATATGGGGATTGGACTTGTAATAGTTGTAGATTCAGATAAATCAGAAGAGATAACTAAATTTATAAATGAAGGGGAAGATAAAGCTTTTATAATTGGTGAAGTTGTAGATAGCCATGAAGGAGTAAAGCTATGCTAAACATTGCAGTTTTAATATCCGGAGGAGGAAGCAACTTACAAAGCATTATAGATGGTTGTGAAAGTGGATATATAAATGGAAAAGTTAAGCTAGTTATATCTAATAAAGATGGAGCTTATGGTTTAGAAAGGGCTAGAAAACACAATATAAAAGCTATAGTTGAAAAAAATGAAGATGAAGTTATTAAATTATTAAAGAGAGAGAAAGTTGCTTTAATAGTTCTTGCTGGATATTTAAAAATTATAAGTCCAAACTTTGTAAAAACTTTTAGAAATAAAATTATGAACATTCATCCATCATTAATACCAGCTTTTTGTGGAGAAGGCTATTATGGGAAAAAAGTTCACAAAGCTGTTATAGATTATGGAGTAAAATTAAGTGGTGCTACTGTACATTTTGTTGATGAAGGTGCAGATACAGGGCCTATAATAATTCAAGAAAGTGTAGAAGTTAAGTTTGATGATACACCAGAAACTTTAGCGTCAAGAGTACTAGATGTAGAACACAAAATTCTTAAAAAAAGTGTAAAACTATATTGTGAAAATAAATTAACTGTTAATGGAAGGGGAGTAATTATAAATGACTAGAAGGGCATTAATAAGTGTAACTGATAAGACTGGGGTAGTAGAATTTGCTAAAAATTTAAATGATTTAGGATATGAAATAATATCTACAGGAAATACATTTAAAACTCTTAAGGAAAAAGGATGCAAAGTTATACAAATAGATGAAGTTACAAACTTTCCAGAAATACTTGACGGAAGAGTTAAAACATTAAATCCATATATACATGGAGGAATACTTTATAAAAGAGATAATGAAGACCATGTTAAAACTGTGAAAGAACATAAAATAGAAGCAATAGATTTAGTTGTTGTTAACTTATATGATTTTGAAGGTAATTTAAAAAATAATAAAGAACATGATGTAATGATAGAAAACATAGACATAGGTGGACCATCAATGATAAGATCTGCGGCTAAAAATTATAAAGATGTTTTAATAGTAGTTGATGTTAAAGATTATGATTTTATAATAGAGAGCTTAAGAAATGGAGAAATATCATTAGAGGATAGAAAAAAATTAGCATATAAAGCATTTGCAACCACAGCAAGATATGATACTTTAATATCTAATTACTTTAGAGGAGAATTAGATGATAAATTTCCAGAATATCTAACTATGACTTTCCAAAAAGAAGATAGTTTAAGATATGGTGAAAATCCCCATCAAGAAGCAGTACTTTATGCTCAATCTAATGCTAAAAATCCAATATTAAACTATGAACAATTAAATGGAAAAGAACTTTCATTTAATAATATAAATGATTTACATGGATGTTTAGAAATAATGAGAGAATTTAAAGATAGTAAAAATGTAGTTTGTGTAGCCGTAAAACATACTAATCCATGTGGAGTTGGAATTGCAAATAATAGTTTTGATGCTTATAAAAAATGTTATGAGGCTGACAAGGTTTCAATATTTGGAGGAATTGTAGGATTTACTTCAACTGTAGATGAGGAAACTGCTAAAAAATTAAATGAAATATTTTTAGAAATAGTAGTAGCTTACGACTTTACAGAAGAAGCCCTTGTAGTTTTAAAACAAAAGAAAAACTTAAGAGTATTAAAGCTTTCAAATATAGAAGATAGTCTTCAAAGATTTGATTTAAAATACTTAGATGGAAAATTATTAGTTCAAGACAGAGATGAAAAATTAGTTAATGAATATAAAAATGTTACAGTAAATGAAGCTGATGAAAGAATGAAAAAAGATATGGAATTTGGAATGAAAATAGTTAAAAATATGAAATCAAATGCTATAGCTATAGTCAAAGATGGGCAAACATTAGCACTTGGATGTGGTCAAACATCTAGAATATGGGCATTAAAAAATGCTTTAGAAAATAATAAAGATAAAGATTTTAAAGGAGCAGTACTAGCATCGGATGCATTTTTCCCATTTGATGACTGTGTAACTTTAGCTAGTGAGTACGGTATAAAAGGTATAGTTCAACCTGGAGGATCTATAAAAGACCAAGACTCAATAGATGCTTGCAACAAAAATGATATGGTAATGGTGTTTACAGGAATAAGACACTTCAAACACTAGGAGGGAAATATATGAGAGTTTTAGTTGTAGGTTCAGGAGGAAGAGAACACGCTATATGTTATAAGTTAAGTCAAGAAAAGAAAGTTGAAAAAATTTATTGTGCACCTGGAAATGCTGGGATTAGTAAAATTGCTAAATGTATAGATATAAAAGATGATGATATAAATAAACTTCTAAGCTTTGCTAAAGAAAATGAAATTGATTTAACTATAGTAGGTCCTGAAGCTCCCTTGGTAGAAGGCATAGTTGATGAATTTGAAAAAGAAAATTTAAAGATATTTGGACCTAATAAGGAGTGTGCAAAACTTGAAGGGAGCAAAGCTTTTTCAAAAGAATTTATGATAAAAAACAACATTCCAACTGCAAAATATAAAGAATACACAAATATAGATAAAGCTATAAAAGAGATTGATTTATTTGGATATCCAGTAGTTATAAAGGCTGATGGATTAGCAGCTGGAAAAGGTGTAATAATAGCACAAAATCATGAAGAAGCGGTAAGTTCTTTAGAAGATATGATGAGTGATAAAAAATTTGGAAGCGCTGGAAAAAAAATAGTAGTTGAAGAATTTTTAAAAGGAGTAGAAACTTCTATACTTGCTTTCGTTGATAATAATACAATTGTCCCAATGGAAAGTGCAAAAGACCATAAAAAAGTATATAACAATGAAGAGGGGCCAAATACTGGAGGAATGGGAACCTTCTCTCCAAGTAATATATATGATGATGAGTTATCAACAATAGTAAAAGAAGAAGTTTTAGACAAAACATTAAAAGGGTTTAAAGAGGAAAACTTAAATTATAAGGGAATATTATTTATCGGTCTTATGATAACAGAAGATGGACCTAAGGTTCTTGAGTATAATGTTAGATTTGGAGATCCCGAAACACAATCAGTACTTTTAAGATTAGAAACAGATTTAATTGAGATAATCGAATCTATTTTAAATAATAAACTAGATGAAGTTAAAATAAAATATGATGAAAAACATGCAGTATGTGTAATGCTAACTTCAGGTGGATATCCTGAAAACTATGAAAAAGAAAAAGTAATAAAAGGACTTGAAGATTTAGATGAAGATATAGTTGTTTTTCACAGTGGAACAAAAATATTAGATAACCAATTAGTTACAAATGGAGGTAGGGTTATTGGCATAGCCACAAAAGGAAAGTCTCTTGAGGAAGCAAGTAAAAAAGTTTACTCAAATATTGAAAAATTAAATTTTGAAGGAATGCATTACAGAACGGATATAGGAATTTCATAAGAAGCTATGACTTATATAATGAGAGACTAAACCAATTCATTTAATGGGGGTAAATACTATGATGTCTATCACTAACTTAGCATCTTCTGTAAGAAGAATATTAGTTGAGAAAAAGCAAGGATTTGACTTAGAAGCCAAGCATCTAAAATTTGATTTAGAAGAAAGTTTGAATATAGATACAATAGAAAATTTAAGGATTTTAAATAGATATGATATAGAAAAAATAGAAGATGAAGTATATGAAAAAGCAATAAATACTGTATTTTCAGAGCCTAATACAGATGATGTATATAAAGAGTATGTAGAATTAAGCAAAGAAGATAGAGTATTTGCTATAGAATATTTACCTGGCCAATATGACCAAAGAGGTGATTGGGCATCTCAATGTATACAAATTATTAACGAAGGAATAAGACCTATTATAAATACAGCAAAAGTTGTAATTCTTACAGGAAACATAACCGATGAACAATTTAAGAAAATAAAAACTTATTGTATAAATCCTGTAGATAGTAGAGAGGCAATATTAGAAAAACCTAAAACTTTAGAAGTTGATACTGAAATACCAACATCAGTAGATATATTAGAAGAATTTATAAATTTAGAAGAAAATCAATTAAAAGATTTAGTGAATACTTTAGGTCTTGCAATGACTTTTGACGATTTACTTCATGTACAGAAATATTTTAAACAAATAGAAAATAGAAATCCTACAATAACAGAAATAAAAGTTTTAGATACTTATTGGTCAGATCATTGTAGACATACTACTTTCATGACAAAAATAGAGGATATAGTTATAGAAGAAAGTAAATATACAAATGTAGTAAAAGAGGCTTATGATCTTTATTTACAATCAAGAAAAAATGTTTACGGTGAAACAAATAGAGATGTTTGTTTAATGGATATAGCAACAATAGCTATGAAAGAATTAAGAAAGATAGGAAAACTAGAAGACTTAGATGTAAGTGAAGAAATAAATGCTTGTAGTATAAATGTTGATGTTGAAATAGATGGGAAAAAAGAAGAATATTTAGTAATGTTTAAAAATGAAACACATAACCATCCAACAGAAATAGAGCCATTTGGAGGAGCTGCAACTTGTTTAGGAGGAGCTATAAGAGATCCACTTTCAGGTAGAAGTTATGTGTATCAAGCAATGAGAGTTACAGGAAGTGCTGACCCTAGAACTTCCTTAGAAGATACATTAGAAGGAAAGTTAATGCAAAAGAAAATAACTACTCAAGCTGCTAATGGATATAGTTCATATGGAAATCAGATAGGACTTTCTACAGGTCAAGTTACAGAATTATATGATGAAGATTTTGTGGCTAAAAGGATGGAGATAGGGGCAGTGATAGCAGCAGCACCAAAAGAAAATGTAATAAGAGAAACTCCAGAAAGTGGAGATGTAGTTATATTACTTGGAGGAAAGACTGGTAGAGATGGATGTGGAGGAGCAACGGGTTCTTCAAAAGAGCATAGTGAAGAATCTTTATTTACTTGTAGCGCTGAGGTACAAAAAGGTGATGCTCCAAATGAAAGAAAGATACAAAGATTTTTTAGAAATAAAGAAGTAGCTCAAATGATAAAAAGATGTAATGATTTTGGAGCTGGTGGGGTTTGTGTAGCTATTGGTGAGATAGCAGAAAGTATAGATATAAACCTAGATTTTATTCCTAAAAAATATGAAGGATTAGATGGAACAGAGTTAGCTATATCAGAATCTCAAGAACGTATGGCTGTAGTTATAAAAAAAGAAAACATAGAAAAGTTTATAAATATGGCTAGAGAAGAAAATTTAGAGGCTACTTATGTTGCTGATGTAACTGATAGTAAAAGAGTTAGAATATTTTGGAATGGAAAAGCTATAGTAGATATGGCTAGAGATTTTATAGAAACTAATGGAGTTAAACAAACTACCAAGGTTAGAGTTAAAGCTATAGATGATATAAAAATAAATAATAAAGTAAAAGAAAATAAATTTGAAGTAGTAGATAAAGAAATAAGTTTAAAAGATAAGTTTGTAGAAACTATGACAGATTTAAATGTTTGCTCAAAAAAAGGACTAGTTGAAAAGTTTGATAATACAATCGGAGGAAATACAGTGTTATTACCATTTGGAGGTAAATATCAAGCTACTCCAACTCAAGGAATGGTGGCAAAAATTCCTGTTCTTAATGGAGAGACAGACACATCTACTATAATGACATATGGATATAACCCTAAGATAGGAAAGTACAGTCCATTTCATGGAGCTTTATATGCAGTAGTTGAATCTGTGTGTAAAGTTGTGGCTATTGGGGGTAATTTTAGTTCAATAAGACTTACTCTTCAAGAGTATTTTGAGAAATTGGGGATAAGTGAAGTAAAATGGGGTAAACCATTTTCTGCATTACTTGGGGCATATTATGCACAAAATAAATTAGGAATACCAGCAATAGGTGGAAAAGATAGTATGTCAGGGACTTTTAAAGATATAGATGTACCACCAACATTAGTTTCTTTTGCTGTTGATACTGTGGATGCAAAACAGGTCTTATCCCCAGAATTTAAAAATTCTAATTCTACAGTAATAATGTTATCAACAAAGGTATTTGAAAATAAAGTAATTGATTTTGAGGAATTAAAGAAAAACTTATCTAAAGTAACTGATCTTATAAAAAGTGAAAAAGTAAGCTCAGCTTACTCAATAGGCTATGGTGGAGTATGCGAAGCAATATGCAAAATGAGTTTTGGAAATAAAATAGGATTTAGGTTTAATGAATCTATTAAAATAGATGAAAGTATATTATTTGGGGCATCTTATGGAAATATAATACTTGAATTAAAAGGTGATGATAAAGAAGTTTTAGAATCATTAAAAGGATACAATTATAAGATATTGGGAAATACAGTAAAAGAAAAATCTATATTTATAGAAAATGAAGAAATAGATATAGATTTTATATACAATAAATACTGTGAAGTTTTAGAACCAATATTTCCAACAAGGGTTGAGACGATTAAAGAAAAAATAGAAACTATAAGTTTTATAACAGACACTAAAGACAGTAAATCAGGAATAAGTTTGGCTTCGCCAAAGGTATTTATACCAACTTTTCCAGGAACAAATTGTGAATATGATTCAGCTAGAATATTTGAGAAAGCTGGAGCAAAAACTTCTATAAAAGTATTTAAGAACTTAACTGATAAAGATATAGAAAGTTCTATAGATTCTATGGTAGAAGAAATAAAATCTTCACAAATAATAATGTTACCTGGAGGATTTAGTGCGGGAGATGAGCCTGACGGCTCAGGAAAATTTATAGCTACAGTATTTAGAAATCCTAAAATAGCTGAAGCAGTTAATGAATTTTTAACTAAACAAGATGGATTAATGCTAGGGATATGTAATGGATTCCAAGCACTTATAAAATTAGGTTTAGTACCATATGGTGAAATAATGGATATAGATAAAAATTGTCCTACACTTACCTATAATAAAATAGGAAGACATCAAGCCAAAATGGTTAACACAAGAATAGCATCTAATAAATCTCCTTGGCTATATGGTACAGAAGTTGGAGATATTCACAGTATAGCAGTTTCTCATGGTGAAGGAAGATTTGTAGCAGATGAAAAAACTTTAAAACAATTAATAGCCAATGGTCAAATAGCTACTCAATATGTTGACCTTGAAGGAAATGCAACCTATGATATAGAATTTAATCCAAATGGATCTACTTTTGCAGTTGAAGGTATAACAAGTATTGATGGAAGAATTCTTGGGAAAATGGGGCACTCAGAAAGAATTGGAAATCAAGTTGTTAAAAATATATTAGGAGAAAAAGACCAAAAAATATTCGAATCGGGAGTTAAATATTTTAAATAATAAAAAAAGACTATTTCAAATTACTTGAAATAGTCTTTTTTTCACTATAAATTAGTTTATATAAAAATAAAAAATATATACTATGGAACATATAAAGGAAAGTTAACAATTTATATAGAATAGACTAAATTAAAGGTAAATCTTTAAATATTAGGGAATTAATATAAAATGATACTTTTTTACACATTTTTCGACAAGTTTTTTAAAATTTATATGGTAATATAGATGTGCCATAGATGGAGGATGTCATATGGAGATTAAAATTTGTGATACTTTATGTTATAAAGGAAGTGCAAAGTATAATGAAGATATAGTAGGTGTTAATCCGTTTGGAGCTTGGGTACTAGATGGAGCTACAGGACTTAATAATAAAAATTTAGTATCTGATAAAAGTGATGCTAATTGGTATGTAAACTGGTGGAATAAATATCTACATCAAAATATACATAAAGAAATTACACTAAAAGAAATTATGGCTGATGGAATAAAATTAATTAGTGATGAGTACTATGGTATTGTAAATAAAGATAAAATAGAAAAATTGGATACTCCTTCAAGTTCTATTTCTATTATAAAATTTTATAAAGATAAAATAGAATATTTTTTACTAGGAGATTGTGCACTTCATTTGAAACAAAAAGACAAAGTAAAAATTATAAAAGATAGAACTTTATGCTATTTAGATAAATTAGTATATGACGAAATGGAAAGTTTGCCTAATTTAAGTAAGCTTTCTTATGAAGAAATTAAAAGTAGAGTTATGAAAACAATTATAGCTAATAGATTAAAAAAGAATACAAAAGATGGATATTGGATTTTAGATTTTGATAAAGAAGCTATAGATAACTCAATAAATGGGTTTATATATATAAAAGATAATATAAAACTTATGTTAACTAGTGATGGTTTTTCATGCATTAGTGATAGATACAATGAAATAGAAGAACAAGAACTTTTAAATAATGTAGAAGAAAGTGGAATTGGCAATATTTATAATAAACTTAGAAAAATAGAAGAAGATGATTATCTTACGACTAAATTTCCAAGATTTAAAATAAATGACGATTCTTCATGTATTTATTTAGACATAAATTTTTAAATCATTAATAAGGGGGATATATGAATATACTACATATAATAACGCAAAAACCAAATAGCACCGGCAGTGGAATTTATATGAGTGGAATGATAAAAGGGTTTAATGTTTTAGGGTATAAGCAAGGAGTAATAGCAGGTATTGATAAAAATGATTCTAGAAGATGTTTTGATGAGAATATAAGTTTTTATCCTGTAATTTATAATACAGAAAAATTACCTTTTAATGTTGTAGGTATGAGTGATATTATGCCTTATGAAAGCACTGTATATAGGTATATGAATTTGGATATGGTAAATAGATTAAAAGAAGTTTTTAAATATAATTTAGAAAAAGCAATAAATGAAATAAATCCAGATTTAATAATCTGTCATCATTTATATCTAATAACTGCTTTTATAAGAGAAACAGTAAAGGATATTCCTGTTGTAGGGGTATGTCATGGGACATGCCTTAAACAAATAAAAAGTCATGATTTAGAAAAGGAATATATAAAAGATAACATAAGTAATTTACATATGATATTTTCACTTCATGATGAACAGAAAAAAGAAATAATTGATATTTTTAATATAGATGAGAATAAAGTGTTTTCATTAGGAAGTGGATATGATGAAAATATATTTTTTAATAAACAAATAAATAATGATATTATAAATATTACGTTTGCAGGAAAGATTTGTAAACTCAAAGGAGTAGAATCTTTGATAAAAGCTTTAGATAAAATCGATTATAAAAAAGAAATTATAAATGTAAATATAGTCGGAGATGGAAGTAATAAAGAAGAGTATGAAAGTATAATTAAACTTTCTAAAAGATGTAAAATAAATATAAATTTTCTAGGGAAAATTAAACAAACAGATTTAGCTAAAGTATTTAGAAATACTCATATATTTATATTACCGTCATTTTTTGAAGGTTTACCACTAGTGGTAATAGAAGCTTTAGCTAGTGGATGTAACGTAATTACCACTAATATACCTGGGATAAGTGAATGGATTGGAGAAGATATAAATACATCAGGAAAGATAAAGTATATTAATTTGCCTGATATGAAGGGAATTGGTTTGCCATTAGAAAGTCAACTTCCAGAATTTGAAAAAAATTTAGGTTTAGCGATAAATGAAATGATAGAAAATATACTTCAGTTTAATACAAGAAATAAAGCTTTAAATATGAATGATAAAACTTGGTTAGGACTTTGTAAAAAGTTAGATGAATTTATAAATACAAGAGAAGAAGTTTATAATGTTTAATATTTTTACATCAGATATTAAGTAAATGAGTTAATATATATTATATAGGTTATTAATTAAAATTTACTTTGAAAATTTTATATAGAGTGGAGGAAATATAAATGACAAAACCATCATTATATCATCAACAAGGATACAATTGTGCAGAATCTATAATAAAATCATATAACGAGGAACATAATACAGATATACCAGTTGCATTAGGTAGTGGTATGGGCACAGGAATGACAGTTGGAAGTCTTTGCGGAGCTGTAAATGCAGCTATATTAGTATTGGGATATTTAAAAGGAAGAGAAGATAGTTCTGAATCAAATGATGCTAGACAATATTCTAGAGAATTAATGAATAAAGTTAGAGAAAGATATAATAGTGAAATATGTAGAGATTTAAAGAAGAATAAAGTTAGTTGTTCAGAGATAATTGACTTTGCATATGACGCATTAAATGAAATAGTAAATAACTAAATATTTATTAATTTTAATAAAAACTTTATTTAAATAAATTCATTAAAAAGGGATGGCATTAGTCATCTTTTTTTTAATTTAAAGAATTTACATACAGTTACTTAGGTTTAAAAAAGGAGATATAAGATGAAAACTATAGGTGTAGTTACAGATGGATTATCTAAATTAGAGGTTTTTTTAAATAATAATATAAAGATGATTTTTAAAGATACGGTAAAAATTAATAATTACTTTTTTAATAATTTAGAAAAAGGAAAAGTAATAAAAGATGATGTAGTTCTTGTCATGCTTAGAGAAAGGTATATAAAAATAAAAGATTATGTAGATGATAGTAAAAAAATAATTATTATAAATAGAAGTGTTAAACAAAATGATATTTATAAATTATTTTCATTACCAAAAGATATAGATGTATTAGTTGTAAATGATAATGAACAAACTATACTTGAAACTATATCAATTTTGTATCATATAGGAATAAATCATTTGAATTTAATTCCTTATAATAAAGAAAAAGAATATAAAAATATTAAAGTTTGTATAACTCCTGGAGAAGTTAATTTAGTTCCAAGTTATATAGATGAAGTAATTGATATAGGACATAGATTTATTGATATATCTACTTTTTTACAAATAATAACTAAATTGAATATAGATGATAAAGATATAACAGAGAGACTAATAAAATATTCTGAGGATGTTATAAGTCTTCACTCTGGTGTAAACCATACATATAAAAATTTAACAGTAGAAAATGATGAATTAAAATCTATTATAAATTTATCTAAAAATGGAATGATATTAATTTCTAATGATGGATATATAAAAGTGTGCAATGAAAGTGCTAAAAATATATTGGATATAAAAACAGATATAGTTGGAAAAAGTATTAAAAATTTAGATAATAAAGAAATAGTTTCAATTTTGGAATTAAAAAGTTCAGATGATGAGGTATTTAAATTTAGAAATAAATATATAACTGTAAATAGATACAATATAAATAGTTTTGGAAAAGATATAGGAGTGTATTTTTGTATACAAGAAATAACATATATAAAGAAGTTAGAACAAAATTTAAGCAAAATTCTTAGAGATAAAGGACAAGTTGCTAGGTATACTTTTGATGATATAAAAACTAATTCTGAAAATATGGAAAATACTAAAAATCTAGCTAAGAAAATTTCTAAATCAGATTACACTGTATTAATAACTGGAGAAAGTGGTACTGGTAAAGAATTATTAGCTCAGTCAATACACAATGAATCTAATAGGAGTAATCAACCATTTATAGCTATAAATTGTGCTGCAATGCCTGAAAATTTACTTGAAAGTGAATTGTTTGGATATGAAGAAGGTGCATTTACAGGAGCTTTAAAAGGTGGGAAAAAGGGTTTGTTTGAACAAGCACATAATGGGACTATATTTTTAGATGAGATAGGTGATATGCCTATGTATCTTCAAATTAAATTACTTAGAGTACTTCAGGAAAATCAAGTTATGAGGGTTGGAGGTCAAAGTGTAATAGATGTTGATGTTAGAGTTATAGCAGCTACTAATAGAGATTTATTAAGTATGATAAAAGAAGAAAAGTTTAGATCTGACTTATACTATAGAATAAATGTATTACCTATACATATTCCACCTTTAAGAGAGAGAAAAGAAGACATAAACATGATGCTTAAACATTTTATAAATAAAGATATAAATATAAGTGAAGAAGTACAAGATATAATAATTAATTACAACTGGCCTGGAAATATAAGAGAACTTAGAAATATAGCTATGTATATAAACACTATGGCTTCAGGAGAAAAAGTTCTTTTAAGTGATTTACCACATAATTTGAAAAATATAAGAAAAGATTATAGTAAAGAAATTAGTTATATAAAAGATAAAACTTGTATTGAAAAAACTGTTGAAGTTATGGAATGTATTAAGAGGCATAGTTTACTAAATAAATCTTCAGGAAGAATAAGTATATTAAAAGATCTTACTGAAAACAATGTGTTAATTACAGAAGGTGAAGTTAGACATATATTAGAAGTACTTAAAGATATAAACCTTATAGTATCAGGGATAGGTCGAAAAGGTAGTGAGTTAAATAAAAAAGGATTAGAAATACTTGAAAATATAAAATAGGTTATAAAATAGGTTTAGTAATTAACCTATTAAACCTATTTTATACAATTATAAAAAATAAATTTATTAGATTATTGTGGTTTTTATGTGAAACGTTTGCATTTTAAAATTTAGTAAATATACTAAAAATGCTACTGTATAAGCATATATATTTGAATTTTTAAAATAAAATAAGTTTGAAGTTTTAGTATTGGCATAATAGTTGCTATTATAGTTAATCATAAATAAAGATTAGATATATCTAATCCTTATGTATTAAACGTAAATTTTATATAACGATTGGAGTGCATTTAGCTATGAAAAGCAACAAAAAGCCAATAATAGGAATTACAGGAAGTTTAATAATTGATGAAGGAGGAATGTTCCCAGGATATGAAAGAGCATATGTTAATAATGATTATATACAATCTGTAGCAATGTGCAAGGCAGTTCCTTATATAATCCCAATGGTTTATGATGATGAACTAATAAAAGAACAAGTAGAAAATATAGATGGACTTATATTATCTGGAGGACATGACATAAATCCATTAAACTGGGGAGAAGAACCTCACCAAAAATTAGGTGGCATTTTACCTAAGAGAGATACTTATGATTTCAAGTTATTAAAATATGCATTAGAAATGAAAAAACCTATCTTAGGAATATGTAGAGGAGAACAAGTTATAAATGTATTTGGTGGAGGTAGTTTATATCAAGATTTATCTTTAATAGATGGATGTTATATAAAACACAATCAGGGACATTTATCTAATGTATCTACACATACAGCAATTATAAAAGAAGGCACAAAATTATATGAAATTTTAGGTGAAAAAGAAATCCATGTAAATAGTTTCCACCACTTAGCTGCAAATAAAATAGCTAATGGGTATATAGTTTCAGCATTATCTAAAGACGGAGTAATTGAAGCTATAGAAAAAGAAGGAGAAGATTTTGTAATAGGAGTTCAATGGCATCCAGAAATGATGACTAGAGATTATCCTATAATGCAAAAGTTATTCCAAGCATTAGTAGATGAAGCAATTAAGTAAATAATATAATAAATTTATGGAGGAACACTATGGGAGATAGTAAAAAATTAGGATTTTGGAGTATTGTTCTTTTAGGGATTAACTCAATTATAGGTTCTGGTATATTTGGATTACCAGGAGAAGCATATAAAATGATAGGACCTGCAAGTATAGTAGTATTAGTATTTTGTATGGTACTTGCAATATCTATAGCCCTTTGCTTTGCAGAAGCAGGTAGTTGGTTTGATGAAAATGGAGGACCTTATCTTTATGCTAAAGAAGCATTTGGTGATTTTATAGGATTTGAAGTTGGATTTATGAAATGGGCTATAGGAATGATAGCTTGGGCAGCAATGGCAAACTTCTTTGCTATAACAATATCTACTGTTTGGCCACAAGCGGCAGATCCATTTACTAAAAATGTTATAATAGGTGTAGTTTTAATTGGACTTGGAATTGTAAATATAATGGGTGTTGAAGCATCTAAAGTTTTAAATGATATAATAACAGTTGGAAAACTTGTTCCATTAATATTTTTTATAGCAGTTGGTATATTCTTTATAAAAGGTAATAATTTTACACCATTTGTAATAGTGCCAAAAGGTGAAGCTACAACTACTGCATTTGTGGCAGCATCTATATCATTATTTTATGCATTTACAGGATTTGAATCTTTAGCAGTTGCAGCCAAGGATATGCAAAATCCTAAGGAAAACGTTCCGAAAGCATTGATGACAGTAATGGCAATAGTATCAATAGTATATATCTTTGTACTAGCAATAAGTGTGGGTATATTAGGATCAGACTTAAGTGGAGCTGCTACACCAGTTGCAGATGCAGCAAAATCAATGGTTGGTAATGTAGGAGTTTATATAATAACAATAGGAACTGTAATTTCTGTTGGAGGTATAAATATAGCAGCATCTTTCCTTACTCCAAGATCAGGGGTTGCATTAGCAGAACAAGGATTAGTTCCTAAATGTATAGCTAAAAATAACAAAAAAGGAGTTCCATATATAGCTATAATAATAACTGTTGTTGGAACACTTTTAATAGCTTGGTCAGGTTCATTTAAATTCTTACTACAAATAAGTGTTATATCTAGATTTATACAATATATACCTACTTGTATATCTGTATTAGTTTTTAGAAAAAAATATAAAGATAAAGAAGTTAAGTTTAAAATACCAGGAGGAGCTTTTATTCCTATATTTGCAGTAGCAATAAGTGTGTGGTTATTAATAGAAGCTGGAATGAGTGATCCGATGAAAATTGTTTGGGGATTAGGTGGATTACTAATAGCAGTACCATTCTACTTCTACATGACTAAAATATATAAAGAAAAAAATTGTAATTAAATTTATAAATAAAAACCTATTTTTAAAGTAAAGTTTTAGATTACAAAAAAACTTACTTAAAAGTAGGTTTTTTAATTTTAAAAAATATATATAATTTTACTCAATGTAGAAAATGAAGTTATTAGATTTATAGACTATGACTAATGTACACTTACTATATTTTAATGTATATAGAATAACCCATACGCTAAATTCATAGTATATGGGTTATTTTATTATTATGATAAAATATATTAAAGCTTAAATTTGATAAGGAGAATTAATATGCTTAAAATAGCTTTATGTGAAGATGAGCAATTGCAAAGGGAATCAATTAAGAATTATATAGATATGTCGCTTTTAAATAGAAATTACGAGATATTTGAGTTTAAAAGTGGGGAAGAATTAATAGCTAATTATCCGCAAAAACTAGATATATTATTTCTTGATATACAGATGGATAAAATCAATGGAATGGATACAGCAAGAAAAATAAGAACGTTTGATAATAATGTTGAAATTATTTTTATAACTGGAATTTGGGATTATGTTCAAGAAGGATATGAAGTAAGAGCATATAGATATATTATAAAACCTATTGATTTTAATAGTTTTGAAACACAGATTAACTTATGTATAAAAGAGATAGAAAATCAGAGCTAATATAAACAGCCCTGATTTTTTTATGTGTTAAAAATGTATGTTTTTTTCTTTAAGTTTTTTATTTATATGTCTTGAAGCTAATGTATAAATTACACTAAAAAGAGGAACACCTATTAAAATTCCTAAAACTCCGAATGTAGATGAACCTATAAATATAGGAACTAATATCCAAAATGAAGATAATCCTATAGAGTTACCAACGACAAAAGGATAAACTAAGTTACCTTCAATTTGTTGAATTATAATAATCATTATTATAAAGTATAAAGCTGTTATAGGTTTTACCATAAATATTATGAAAGCTGCTATAGCACTACCTATAAATGTACCAAATATAGGTATTAAATCTGCTATTGCAATTATACAACTTACAAGTATAGCATAAGGCATATTAAAAATAGTCATACCTATAAAACATAGTGTTCCAAGAATCACTCCATCCATACATTGGCCAGCTATGAATCTTGAGAATTTAAAAGATACAAGATGAGATATTTCTATAAGTTTCTTAGCATAAGATTCACTTAAAAATGCATATGCAAATTTTTTACATTGAATTAAAAGTTTTTCTTTACTTAAAAGAATATAAATTGCAATTATAAAACCTATAACAAAATTTGTTATGGCTGATGTAACACCA
Source organism: Paraclostridium tenue (assembly GCF_039521565.1). Lineage (NCBI taxonomy): Bacteria > Bacillati > Bacillota > Clostridia > Peptostreptococcales > Peptostreptococcaceae > Paraclostridium > Paraclostridium tenue. Next base: position 24,002 of record NZ_BAAACP010000009.1, on the reverse strand, counting down.
AATGTAATCGATAATATATTTGATATAAAATAATTTGCAAATTTAATAACAAAATTTGAAACTTTTTCAACTCCAGATAAAAGACTTGAATGCATACTACTTGATATATTTATATGAGATAAATAGTTTGGAATATAAGTTTGTAAAGAATCTATATATTGAGGAACTTTACTTACCAAACTAGAAGTACTTTTAACTAATTGAGGAACAACGAAATTCACAAAAGCACTAATAAATATAAAAAGTATTATTAATGTAAGTATTAAAGACAAAATCCTAGATATTGTTTTAGTATCTTTAAGCTTTGACTTTTTTAAAGTTGGATTTATTAACTTACTTTCAAAAAGTTTCATAGGAATATTTATTAAAAATGCAATTGCTATACCTATTATAAAGGGTTTTAATACAGAAATTGATTGAATTAATATATTTCCAATAGATTTTATATTTAAAAGCAAAAAAGCTAAAACAACTATATAAGTTGATATTATGAATTGATTTTTTAATTTGAAATCTTTCATAGAAATCAAAACTCCTTTCAAAAAATATAATTATATAAACAGTATACAGCTAAATAATAAAAAATTATATACTGATTGGATTTAGTTTAGAATAGATATTTATAAATATATATACTAAAATTAATTGTATCAAACAATAGGTTTGGGGGTGGAATAAATTGAGAAATTACTTAGGGATTGATATAGGTGGAACATATATAAAATATAGTTTATATAATGAATATGGAACAGAAGTTGAAAGAGGAAAAGAATATATAAAAACACCCAAATACGACTTATTAAAACTTATAAAGATTATTAAGCTTATAGTTAATGAATTTGAACATGTAGATGGAATAGGACTTAGTTTACCTGGATGTATAGATTCAGAAAATGGATATGTTAAAGATGGAGGATCTATAAGAGCTTTAGATAGATTAAATATAAAAGATATATTAATAAATGAACTAGGAATAAATGTTGAAGTTGAAAATGATGCAAATTGTGCATTATTGGCTGAAAAGTGGATTGGAAATGCAATGGAATATGAAAACTTTATATGTATTACAATTGGAACGGGCATAGGTGGAGCTTTGTATATAAATAATAAATTAGTTAAGGGAAATAACTATTTTTCTGGAGAATTTGGATATATGATTGTTGATAATTTATATGATAAATATAAGTTAAAAACTTTAAATAAAGATACGTCTACGATTACTCTTATTAAAGAAATTGCTAATAAAAAAAGACTAAATTATAAAAATTTAGATGGTGTTGACATTTTTGACATGATAAAAAATAAAGATGAAGAAGCTTTAAATATATATAGAAGATGGATAAGGAGATTGGCTATTTGTATATACAATATTGGTTTTATTATAGACCCAGAAGCTATTTTAATTGGAGGGGGAATAAGTAATGAATCTAAATTTATAAGTGATATAAAATTAGAACTAAATAAATTATCTATAGAGTTAATAAAGGAAACTGGGAGATTTAACAGTTTAGTAAATAAATGGAATGTAGGATCATGTAAGTATAAAAATGATTCTGGAAAAATAGGTGCAGTATATAATTATATAGTTAGAAATTCACCTAAATAGATAAGCTTATTAAATTAAATTTTATAGTATTTTGGATTAAGTAAAATATACATTTGATATTAGAAACCATTAAACTTCATATAATCGATAGACTTACATATATATATAATTTAAAATTATGCTAAAATAAAGGTAATGAATAATAATACTCCAAGCCACGTAAATATATAATAGATCACATAACGGGAGGAATATTATGGGAAATAAGTATATTCAGCAAATTTTAAATAACATACCTTTTCCTATATGGATAAAAGATTTAGAAAAAAGCACTAAATATACAAACTGTGAATTTAATAAACTATATAAAATAAATCTAAAAAATAAGAAAGAAGATTACAAAGAAATTTGTAATAAATGTTCTAGTCAGAAATTGTGTTATGAAACAATAGATAGAGTGATAGAAAAGAAAGAATTATGTGGATTTGAAGTTTCTATAGGCAATAAAATAACTAAATGTTATATGAAACCTTTTTTCGATGAATATGAAAATGTAGTAGGAATTATGGGAATACTTATAGATATAACTAATATAAAACAGAAGGAAAAATATTATGAAGAAAGAGAAAATTTGCTTCGTACAATAATAAATACTATACCAGGATTTATATTTTATAAAGGAAAGGATTTTAGGGATAAAGAAGATAATAAATTAGATGTAGAAAAAAATACTTCTAAAGGTTATATTTTATCAAAAGAAGTTGATAGAAATTTTTTAGAAGAAGATAAAAAAATTAAGGTATATGAAAGAAGAATAATTGATTCTAAGGGGAACTTAAAGATAGAAGAAATTACGAAAACTTCAGTTATAAATGAAGATGGACAAGTTATAGGAATTTTAGGATTAGTAAACGATATTACTGAAAAAGTAGAACTTAAAGAAAAACTTAGAAAAAATAGATATATAGATAATTTAACAGGTGTATATAATAGAGCTTGTTTTGATGAAAAGAAGGAAGAATTAAATAATAGTAAATATATGCCGATTGGTATTATAGTGGGAGATGTAAATGGATTAAAAATTTTAAATGATACATTTGGATATTTAGAAGGAGATAAATTTTTAATAGAAATTGCCCAAATACTTAAATCTATAGTAAGTAAAAAGAACTTTATATTTAGATGGGGTGAGGATGAATTTGTAATTCTTATTCCAAATTGTGATGAATCTAGATGTGAAAAAATAATTAATAATATAAATAGTGAATGTAAAAATTATAAATTTGATTTAATAGAAATGAGCATATCATTAGGTGCATCTATAAAACACTCTTTGAATGACGATATATATGAAAAGTTAAAAGAAGCGGAAGAAAAGTTACATAGACAAAAATTTTTAAAAGAAAAAAGCATTAGAAGTTCTATAATATTTTCATTATGCCAATCTTTACATGAAAAAAATGTGGAAACACAAGCACACACTCAAAGATTAATCAAATACTCTATTGAAATAGGCAAACATTTAGGATTTACAACTGCTCAATTAGATGAACTTGAATTAGTTACCAAGCTTCATGATATAGGTAAAATTGGAATTAGTGAAACTATATTATTAAAAAAAGGAAAACTTACTGAAGAAGAATTTAAAGAAATAAAAACTCACACAGAAAAAGGATATCGAATACTTCAGGCATCAAATGAATTATCTAATATAGCCAGAGGGGTTTTAACTCATCATGAGAGATACGACGGAAGAGGATACCCTTTAGGTTTAAAGGGTGAAGAAATACCTATAATGGCTAGAATCGTAAATGTAGTAGACTCATATGATGCTATGATAACTGATAGGGGATACAATAAAGTAAAAACTAAAGAGGAAGCTATAGAAGAAATTGAAAAATGTAAAGGGAAACAATTTGATCCGAATATAGCAGATATATTTATAAATATATTAAAAAAAGGAAGTTAGGATGAAAAATTTAAATCAATAGGATATTTACAATTAAACGTCCTAGTGAGGTGATATATGAAATATAATAAAAAGATACTATATTTAGTTATATTTATATTTTTTGTAATTATATGTTTATTAGGTCATAGAGTAGTTGACCTTAGCAACCTTGAATCTAGGGAAAGAGATACAATAAACAAAGCAAAATTACAAATACAAAAGGGGAATTATGATTTAGCAGAAAAAAATTTAGAATACATTTTAAATGATAAGCATAAATTTAAAACTTTAAGTAAAGATGATAAATTCGATGTTTTAAATTACCTAGGAGTTATAAATACACTTCAAGGAGAAACAGTTAGTGCATTACTAATGTATGAAAAAGCTGATAAATATGTAAGTAAGATAAATAAATATAAGGTAGAGATGAATACTGCGATTGCTTATAGGCAAATTGGTGAGTATTTAAAAAGTGCAGAAATATTAGTGAAAATAATAACATCAAAAGATAAAGCTGATGGAGAAAATGCACATGTAAAAACATATTCATTGTTAAATCTAGCAGAGATATATTTACAAATTGGAAATACTGAAGAATACAGTTCAATACTTGAAAAAGTAGAAGATTACATATATAATTCGTCAAAAGAGCATAGAGATGATTTGTTAATTATATATTATTCAGACTTAATTATAAGAGATATATATAGAAATAATCTGGATAAGGTAGATTATTATTTTAATGAGATAAACAAGTTAAAAAATAAAAATAATGAAGTATATTATACTGAAAATAATATGTTTAAAACTAGAGCATATGCTATGTATTATGAAAAAATTGGTGAAGTAGAAAAAGCTATAAAATGTTTTGATAAACTTGAAGAATATGCTCAAAAACAAGGAGATACATTTATTGCTCAATTTTCAATTAGAAAAAGAATTGAAATATATAAAAAACTTGGAGATAAAGAAAAATATAATGAGTTATTACAAGAGTTTTATAATAAAGATCAAGAGATACTAGATATAAATGATAAACAGTATGACTTTCATTTAAATAATAAAATTTTAGAACAAAGCAATATTGGTGCTATGAAAAAAACAGTAGTATTATTTATACTTATTGATTTAATTCTTATAGCCGTAGTTATATTTATATATGAAAAGATGAGAAAGTCAAAAACAGACTCTATGAGAGATGCTTTATGCAATACATACAATAGAAGGTATCTTGAATCATATAAAATAAAAGCGAGGAAGGGTGATTTTCCTCTAACGGTTTTAATGATAGATGTTGATTACTTTAAATTATATAATGATAATTATGGGCATCAAAAAGGTGATGAAGTATTAAAATGTATATCAAGAGTTCTAAAAAGTAGCTGTCGTAGAAATGATATTGTGTTTAGGTATGGTGGAGAAGAATTTTGCGTTGTACTTAAAAATACTATTAAAGAAGAAGCTATTGCTTTAGCTCAAAGAATAAAAGAAAATGTAGCGAATGAAAAAATTAAACATGAATATTCTAAAGTAGATGATTATATTACCTTAAGTATGGGGATTACTACAGTATATTCAAAGGAAAACCTTAGAAAGTCTATAGCTTTAGCAGATAAAGCGCTTTACATGTCTAAAGAAAGTGGACGAAATAAATACACTTATATATAAAAAGTATAAAAACGTAACTTAGGTTACGTTCTTTTTTTTTATTTGTATATATAATGAGTACATAAGATAAATACGAAAAACTGGAGGAAATATTATGGAAAATAAAATGTTTTGTTTTCAATGTCAAGAAACAGCAGGTTGCACAGGATGTACTAAATTTGGTGTTTGCGGAAAGTCACCAGATTTAGCAAGAATGCAAGACCTTTTAATATATACAACAAAAGGATTATCAGAAGTTACTACAAGACTTAGAAGTGAAGGTAAAAAAGTCGATGGACAAGTAAATCACTTAATAACTATAAACTTATTTACAACTATAACAAATGCTAACTTTGATGATGCAATATTCTATGAAAGAGTAAAACAAACTTTAGCAACTAAAGAAGAGTTATTAGCTACTTTAAACAATAAAGAAAATTTATCAGAAGCAGCATTATGGAATGCATCAAGCAATGAAGAAATGGATGCTAAGGTTTCTATATTAGCTAAATTAAAGAATGCTATACTAGGAAGCGGAGAAGAACAAGTAGCAATAGATGCTATATTAGATGAAAAATCTACTAAGGTTGGAGTCTTAGCAACTAAAGATGAAGATATAAGAAGTTTAAGAGAACTTATAATATATGGATTAAAAGGTATGTCGGCATACATGAAACATGCTAATGCATTAGGCTATGATAGCGAAGAAGTAAATGCATTTATGCAAAGTACATTAGCTAAAACATTAGATGATACTTTAACTGTAGATCAGTTAATAGCTTTAACTTTAGAAACAGGTAAAGTTGGAGTAGATGCTATGGCTTTACTTGATAGTGCAAATACAGGAACTTATGGACATCCAGAAGTAACTAAAGTTAATATAGGTGTTAGAAGAAATCCAGGTATATTAGTATCAGGACATGACTTAAAAGACTTAGAGTTATTATTAAAACAAACTGAAGGAACTGGAGTAGATGTATATACTCACTCTGAAATGTTACCAGCACATTACTACCCAGCATTTAAAAAGTATTCTCACTTTGCAGGAAACTACGGAAATGCTTGGTGGAAACAAAAAGAAGAGTTTGAAAGCTTTAATGGTCCAATATTAATGACTACAAACTGTATAGTACCTCCAAAAGATAGCTATAAAGATAGACTATATACAACTGGAGCAGCTGGATATGCTGGATGTACTCATATAACAGGAAATTCGGAATCTGATAAAGACTTCTCAGTTATAATAGAACAAGCTAAAAAATGTGAAGCTCCTAAAGAAATAGAAACTGGAGAAATAATAGGTGGATTTGCACATAATCAAGTTTTCGCACTTGCAGATAAAGTTGTTGAAGCGGTTAAAACTGGAGCTATAAAGAAATTCTTCGTTATGGCAGGATGTGACGGAAGAGCTAAATCAAGAAATTACTATACAGAATTTGCTAAAGCCCTACCAAAAGATACAGTAATATTAACTGCTGGATGTGCTAAATACAAATACAATAAATTACCATTAGGTGATATAAACGGAATACCTAGAGTTTTAGATGCAGGTCAATGTAATGACTCTTACTCATTAGCATTAATAGCATTAAAACTTAAAGAAGTATTTGAATTAGAAGATATAAATGAATTACCAATAGCATTTAATATAGCTTGGTATGAACAAAAAGCTGTAATAGTATTATTATCACTATTATACTTAGGCGTTAAGAATATACATTTAGGGCCTACATTACCAGCATTCTTATCTCCAAATGTTGCTAAAGTTTTAGTTGAAAACTTTGGAATTGGTGGAATAACTAATGTTGAGGACGATTTAAAAATGTTCTTAGAGAACTAAATTAAGATTTAAAAAAGAGATATCTAATCAAAAGATATCTCTTTTTTATTATAAAAAACTTTAAAGTACTTTGTTAATATTGATTTTCCATTTGTAAATTTTCATTATTAAGTATATTAGTAAGTAGTAATAAATATAATCTAGTATGAATCAATCTACATATGGAGGTACTTTATGAAAATTGTTGCTAAATCTATAAAGTCTAAAAGAACGAATGTAAGTAACATACCAAATACATTTGCATTTACTTTTGTTAGAAATTGGTTGTCAGATAAAAATCATGCAAAAGAAAGAGAACAATATTTTATAGGAAATCTATCTTCCCAAGAAGTTAATTTAATTATGAGGGAGATAAAATGGTTAGCTAAAACTTATAAAAATTTAGATATTATAACTATTGAAGATAGTAAGGGAAGTATTACACAGGTAGTGCTATAATAGTTGTTTTTATGATTATAGTTTAGATATTTTATTTAATGGATAGTAATAGATAAGTTGATAAAGATATAATAAAAGAAGGTATCTTAATTTAAGATACCTTCTTTTATTATATCTTTACACTATAGTTCAAAGCTGAACATTTATTTCTTACATATTTACTATTAAATGTAAGATATCTCAACAAAACAAATAAAATAAAACAAAGTCAGGAGTATGATATGTAATCTATCACACAATGTTCAAACATTAAAGATGTACTGAACACTTTAATTATATTCCTAATGTATAAATTTGTAAATAGTAAAAAAACTAACAATATATAAATATTTATTTCATTTTCTATTTACTATATAAAGAAAATATATTATAAAATTTCTGAATTTTTAAATTGATAGTAAAAATAAGTTTTGGAAATTTAATAAAAAGGAAATAAGTTTTAATGTATAGAATAAAATTATAAATATATTTATTTGTAAAATAAGTAAGTTTATTAAAATAAACTGATAGTTAAAATTAATAATATGTTAAGGGGGAGTATATGAGTAAATACATTTGTTTAGATATAGGTGGAACATATATAAAGTATGGAGTGTTAACTCAAGAAGGCAAATTTTTATCAAAAGGTAAGAATCCAACAATAAAAGAAAATCAACATATATTAGATAATATAAAAAATATAATCAGAAGTTGTAAAAAAGATTATGATGTAAAGGGAATTTGTATATCAAGTGCTGGTATAGTTGACAGTAAAAAGGGGAAGATAATATCTGCTACATTAATACCTAATTATTCAGGCTTAAATCTTAAAGAAGAATTAGAAAAAGAGTTTAATATAAATTGTGAAGTAGAAAATGATGTAAACTGTGTAGGTATTGCTGAAAGTTTTATAGGCGAAGCAAAAAATACTTCATCAAGTGTATGCATAACAGTAGGCACAGGTATAGGAGGATGTATAATAGTTGACAATAAGATTTTAAATGGATTTACCAATAGTGCTGGGGAATTAGGATATATGCATATAAAAGACTCTAGGTTTAGTAAAATTGCGACTACAAGTTCTTTAGTAAATAGAGTGTCAAAATTAAAAAATAGAAAAATTTCTGGGGAAGAAATATTTGAGTTAGCAAAATGTGGAGATGATATTTGTATTGAGGAAATTGATAATATGCTAGAAAACTTAGCTATAGGAATAGCTAATATTATATACATAATAAATCCTGAAGTTGTAATTTTAGGTGGAGGGATAATGGAACAAGAGGAATATATAAAAGAAAGGTTATATAAACACTTAAAAGAAAAGGTAGTAAATGAAATTTTAGAAAACACAAGCATAAAATTTGCAAAAAATCAAAATGATAGTGGAATGATAGGAGCATTAAAGAACTATATTAAAAAAAATTAAAAATTTATTAAATAAAATTGAAAAAGATTAATAATTGTTTTTATTGGAATTTACGTTTTAATCAATAGCTAAAACTATATGTTATATAAGTAAATCTAATAATTTACAATTATTAATCTAATTAATAAAAATATAAAATTATTTAAGTTCATCATTTGCATTTTTAAAATTTGTACTTATTTTTCTAAGTAATCTTAAAAATTCTTTTTTCTCCTCTTCAGTTAAACCTGTATAAGCAGTTTCTTTTACTTGTGAGGAAATAAAGTCAAACGTATCTTTTATATCAAAAGCTTTATTTGTTAAGCTTATATAAGTTACTCTTCTATCTATGTCACATTTCTCTTTTTTTATATAACCTAAGCTAATTAGCTTATTAACTAAAGCTGTAACAGTAGATTTATCTTTACCAATTTTCTTGGCAATTTCTTTCATAGTTAATCTACCATCACTTTCATAAAGTGCTGTGAGAATATTACCGTGAGTTGGAATTAAATCATTTAAGTTATTCTTTTTTAATTTATTATCTATAAATCTAATCATATTAGCTTTTGTTCGGCTAATAAAATATACAATGTATTTATCGTTCAAAATAACACCTCCATAAACAGGGTTAAATAAATTCATATATTATAATACCACATTATGAGATATACAAACTATATATTTATAATCAGGGAATTACCTGTATGAAAATACTATAAATAGTAGTTTGAAATTTTTAGTTATTGTTTATAAGAAGATAATTGATAATTATAAAAATATGATTTTCACAAGGTTAGTATTTAAAGCAAAAGGGAATAAATAGAATTATAAATAAAAAGGAAAATAATAAAAATGTAAAAGTGAGGAGGGTATTTTATGAAAAAGTTAGCAACTTTTGCTGGAGGATGCTTTTGGTGTATGTTCAAACCATTTAGTAATTACGAAGGAATTGAAAAGATAGTAGCCGGATATACTGGTGGAGAAGACGAAAACCCTAACTACGAAAAAGTTTGTCAAGAAATAACAGGACATTTAGAAGCTATACAATTGACTTATGATGATGAACTTGTAAATTATGAAGACTTACTAAATATATTTTGGAAACAAATAGACCCAACTGATACAGGAGGACAATTTAATGATAGAGGAAATAGATATAAAACTGCTATTTTCTATCATGATGATTTACAAAAAGAATTAGCATTGAAATCTAAAAAAGAATTAGAGGGAAGTAACTTATTTAAAAATCCAATAGTTACTAAAATATTACCTGCACAAACTTTTTATATAGCTGAAGAATATCATCAAGATTATTATAAAAAAGAACCTATACATTATGAAATGTATTATAAAGGATCTGGAAGATATGATTTTATAAAAACTCACTGGGATAAAAATAATAAAGATAGAGAAAATCTTAAAAATAAATTAAGTCCTATACAATTTGAGGTTACTCAAAATGATAAAACAGAGCCAGCTTTTAACAATGAATATTGGGATAATAAAGAAGAAGGTATATATGTAGATGTAGTAAGTGGAGAAGTATTATTTACATCTAAAGATAAATTTGATTCAGGATGTGGATGGCCAAGCTTTACAAAACCTGTAAGTAAAAATGTTTTAAGAGAAAAAAGTGATTTCTCTCATGGAATGTATAGAACAGAGGTTAGAAGTACTAAGGCAAATTCACATTTAGGTCATGTATTTGATGATGGTCCAAAAGAAGATGGTGGACTTAGATATTGTATAAACTCAGCAGCTCTTAGATTTATACCTAAGAATAAAATGAAAGAAGAAGGATATGAAAGTTATTTGAATTTACTGAAATAGCCTTAAATTTGTAACTATAATTTAACTTTATTTGGGTATAAAAAAGTTATAATTATTTTACAAACTATAAGGGAAGTGAATTAAATGAATAAAACGGAATTTAATCCAATGGCTGAAGTATTTAAATACTTAGCTATATCAATATTGTTTTGTTTCATAGGATATGCATTTGGAAATGCATTTATTCCAGAGAGTATAGTTATGGTAGCTAATTTTATATTTATATTTGTAGTATTAGGATTATTAATTTTATGTTTATTATCAAGAAAGGGAATTATACCAGATAGATTTAGTATGAACTGGGTATATTTATTTACTTTTATAGATGGAATATTACTATATCCAATACTTCAAATGTATATAAGTGGTCTAGGTAGCCAGACAGTAATAATAATTTTATTAGTTACAGCTTTAATATTTTTTGTTTTATCTATGGTAGCTAAAAAAGAAACTAGCGATAAATATTTAAGACTAGGAAACATATTACTAATTGGGTTAGTAGCTTTAATATTATTAAGTATAGTGTCTATATTTGTTCAATTTAAAACATTTAATATATTAGTTTCAGTATTTAGTGTAGTAATATTCTGTGGATATATACTATATGATGTAAGCTTGATAAAATATGAAATAGTTAGTGGAGATATAAATGATAGTAAAGATTTATCAATGCATGTGCTTAACTTATACTTAGACTTTATAAATATATTTTTAGATTTATTAAATTTAGTATATAATTTTAGAGATTAAAATATACCCCTTACCATTTTGGTAAGGGGTATATTTATAGGATGGTGAAATTTATGATAGTAGGAATAATTTCTGATACTCATGGATTGTTAAGAAAAGAAGTAAAAGATAATTTAAAAGATTGTGATTTGATAATTCATGCAGGAGATATAGGTAATATAGAAGTAATAAAAGATTTAAAAGATATATCTAAAGTAGAATATATAAAAGGTAACTGTGATAAAAAAGATGAGTTTAATGATGTTAAAGAAAGTAGTATAGTCGATATAGGGTGTGCAAAAATACTTATAGTTCATGATATAAAAACTATTAAAGATAGTTTAAAAAAACTGGGAGTAAATATAGTTACATATGGCCACTCACATAAAAATGAAACTTACAAAAAAGATGGAATACTATATATTAATCCAGGGTCAGTAGGACCTAAAAGATTTAAATTACCAACTACAATGGCAAAATTGAAAATAAACGATAAAGATATAATAAATTCAAGTGTTGAGTTTATTAAAATATAGTATGAAAAATTGTGCATTGGTTATTAACATTTGATAAAATGATGTATATTACAATATAGGAGGACTTAGATATGAGTAAGTTTGATACTTTAATAAACAATTTAATAGAAAATGCACCTGAATTTATGCTAATAAAAGAAAACGAAGATACATATGTAGTATTAGATTATATAGTGAGTAGTTTAGATAATAAGGCTATGACTTGGCTTTTTAAAGTATATCTGGACAAAAATTTTAATATAATTGTTGAAGATAACCTTACAGATTATATTAAGGATAAATATAAAGATAAAAATTTAAAATTAATTAATTTAAATGGAAATTTATTTTTAAATAAGGATGTTATTAGTGTGATATTAGAAGAATTAGAATTATCTAATCAAGGGGAATATGATGAAGAAAATTTAACGTTTTCTTTGAAATAGACGCATCATAACAGATTAATGATATAATTATTTTAAATGGGTTAAATTAAGAATATATTATTTTATTATGGAGGACTTTAGAGATGACTTTTAAATTAAGAGAGTACAGAGAACCAGATTTTACACAAGAAAGATTTATTAATGCTCCAGATGCAAATTATGGAGTAGTTGAAAAAGATGGTGTAGCACCAGACAATTACCATGCAATGTCAATTTACCCAGAATATTTTAAAGTAAATGGGAAGTGGGTACTAGCTGAAGAAAGTAGAATGGACTGTGTACCGATAATAACAACTGATAATAAAATCGAAGTTGTAGAATTTAGAAGACTTAAAGTAGGAGATAAAGTAATTGTAGGAAGAACTGAGGATGCAGTAGATGGAATATACTTATATCCAAATGGATTCCAAAGTGAAGAGGAAGCAAAGGGAGATGTTTTTGCTTTTAGATCAGGTAGATCAAGAGAGACTTCATATACTAAAGACTATGAAAATATGTATGATTTATTAAGATATGAAAAAGAAAATGGATATATAGTTTGGGTATTAGGTCCAGCAGCTGTATTTTCAAAAGGAGCAAGAGATGCTATGGCGTCTTTAATAAACAATGGTTATGTTGATGCATTTTTAGGTGGAAATGCAGTAGCAACTCATGACTTAGAAGCAGGTATATTTGGTACTGCATTAGGTCAACATGTTTATACTCAAGAGTCAATAAAAGACGGACATTATCATCACTTAGATCTATTAAACAAAGCTAGAAGAGCTGGATCAATAGAAAAGTTAATAGAAAATGAAAATATAAAAGATGGTATAATACATGCTTGTATAAAAAATAATGTGCCAATAGTTTTAGGGGGATCTATAAGAGATGATGGTCCACTTCCAATAGTATATGGAAATGTATATGAAGCTCAAGATGCTATGAGAAGTCATGTCAGAAAAGCTACAACTGTAGTTTGTTTAGCGACTCAACTTCATTCAATAGCTGTTGGTAATATGACTCCTTCTTATAGAGTCGTTGATGGTAAAGTTAGACCTGTTAATTTCTATACTATTGATATATCTGAATTTGCTGTTAATAAGTTAAGAGATAGAGGTAGTTTAGAAGTTACTACTATGGTTACTAATGTTCAAGATTTTTTAGGAAAATTACAAGAAAATTTAGTAGATTAGTTTATATATTTAAGATAGAAGCTATAGGAATTAATAGTTTGATTTCTATAGCTTTTTTTTATTAATAGAAAGTTAGATTTTGATATAGAGTTATAATAGATACAGAGAATTAATATATATTAAATTAATTTGAATACTATTATATAACAATTGATATAATGATAAAAAATGTATATTATATAAAGAAAAAGATAATATATTTATAATAAATAATAGTTTATATATTATAAATATAATTGCATTTATACAAGAAAGGATAACTATGTTTGGATATGTTAGAATAAATAAGATGGACTTAACCTTTAGAGAATTTGATGTCTATAAAGGTTATTATTGTGGTTTATGCAAATATCTAAAACAAAACCATGGAGAGATTTCAAGGTTATCATTAAATTATGATATAACATTTTTAATACTTCTTTTAACTTCTGTTTATAGACCAAAATCTACTATAACTCAGGAAGTATGTATAGCAAATCCAATAAAAAAGAAGGCAAGAATTGTAAATGAAATAACTGAATATGCAGCTAGTATGAATGTTCTTTTAACATATTATAAGTTAGAAGATAATTTACATGATGATAAAGGAATAAAAGATATTTTAGCTTACTATCTATATAAAGGAAAGTTAAAAAAAGCCTATGAAAAATATCCTGAAAAGGCTGATTATATAAAAAATCAATTATTACTATTACAAAATTTAGAAGAAAGTAATAGTACGGATATAGATGCAGTTTCAAATACTTTTGGAAATCTTATGGGCGAAATTTTTGCTTATAAAAATGATAAGTATGAACATGATTTGAGAATTATAGGGTTTAATATAGGAAAGTATATATATATATTAGATGCATATGAAGATTTAGATAAGGATATTAAAAAAGGAAGATACAATCCTTTTATTGAATATGCTAACAAAAAAGAAGAATTAAGAAAAAGAGTAGATAAACTTATATCTATAAGCTTAGGGCATTTAGCACAGTCTATAGATAATTTACATATAAAGTTTAATATAAATATAATAGAAAATATAATTTACTCAGGAGTTTATCTTAGATATAAAAATATATTAAATAAAGGGTGTGAAGTTAATGTACAGTAATCCTACTTATAATGAAAAGTTTAATTTAGCTAAAAATTTTATTGATAATAAAGAATTTAATAAAGCCTATGATTTATTATCTTCTATATCTGATAAAAGTAGTGCTAAATGGTTTTATTTAATGGGAATTGCATCATTGAATTTAGGATATTATGAGCAAGGTGAAGAATATTTAAAAAAAGTAGTATCTTTAAGTCCAGAAAATAAAGAATATGAAGATGCTTTAACAAAATATAATCGTTATTATGATGATTATGATAGAAGAGCGAGACAATATAACAGAAGAAGACATAGTGATTTAGGTGGATGTTGTTGCTGTTGTTGTGATGATTGTTGTTGTTGCTGCGGAGATGATTTCTGTGAAGTTTGCACTCAATTATGGTGTTTAGACACAGTTTGTGAATGTTTTGGAGGAGATTTCATAACTTGTTGTTAAGGGTGATTAAATATGAGTAAGAAAATAGCATACACAGGGATATTATTAGCTTTAAATATTATTTTATTGTTATTATCTAATATAATACCTATAAATACTATATTTTTTATGGGGTTAGCTTCATTTTTGATATCAATAGTAATAATGGAATATGGATTAAAGCTAGGAATATTATTTTATATATCATCATTTGTGTTAAGCTTTTTAGTACTTTCTAATAAAGCTCAATGGCTAATCTATGTTTTTACATTTGGAATTTACGGATTGATTAAGTATTTTGTTGAAAAAGACAGACCTTTTTATATAGATATATTACTTAAATTAGTTTATGCTAATTTAATTATATTAAGTTTGTACTTTATGCTTAAAGGTATAATATATATTCCTGTGAATATATTTACTATATTAGTATTTCAATTTGCATTTTTGATATATGATTATGTTTATACTTTATTTATAGATTACTATGAACAAAGTATTAGAAAAATAATAAAACCAAGATAATAAAAACCACTCTTTTATTTCGATAAAAAGAGTGGTTTTTTATATATAATTTCCGGGGAAATTACAAATTATATTAAATTAAAATATTCTAGTTGAGGTTTTTCTAGTGATTTTCTACAAGGTTTGCAACAATATGTAGAACCTCCATCTTCAAACTTACCATTATCTTTATTAAAACTTACAGAAACCTCTTTTAAAACTCCTGATGTAGGTATGTGTGATCCACAATTTACACAATTTTCTATATTTAGTATATCCTCTAATTTTTTAGGAGTTACATCTTCTATTTCTTTATTACAGCTCGCACAAATAATAGTATCTAATTCCATTGGGTTAGATCTAACTATTTTTCTACCAATAGGAGAATAAGAACAAGTTGAAGATATTAACACTTTATATCCAAACTCGAATACATTTAAGTTACAATGAGGGCAATTATAAGAAACTCCGGAATAGTTAGTGACAGATTTATATTTACTAGTATCTACTAAATTTGTATTTTCATTAGATTTCTCTAAATCTTCCGTATATTTTTCACCAGTTAAGTAAGGTAAAACATCAGAAGCTTTTTCTGCACGAGCAACATCTATTAGATGTTTTTTTACAGATGAAAAAGCCTTGTTTTTAGAAGTGGAATCTAAGTCAAATTTATTTACCTCTACAGCATATTTTATTATAGATACAAAATTATATTTAGCTGCAAAGTATAGTGACATTTCATCAAAATTTTTATCAGAAGATTTTTCTAAAAAATCTAGCCACAAATCAGGATTATCTAAGTATAAAGTTTTACTTAGTGATTCTACGTCATCATCTAGTCTTTCCATAAATTTATTGTCTTTAATTAAATCCATTAAAACCTCCAAATTAAAATATTTATATGTCTAAAGTGTCTATAGAAGAAGGTAATTGATAAATTAAATCTTTTCTCTCTACTATTATTTTAGATATATTATTTATAGATTCATCAGATTTAATTTGATTAAGTAACTCTTTAGTTGGATTTATAGCTACGGGATTTCCAACTCTTCTAAGCATATTTATATCTCCGTTTGTATCTCCATAGGCATATGATTTAGACAGATCAATATTATACTTATCTACAAAATTATCGATAGCTATATTTTTACTAGCTGAGTCCCACATAGGAATAACTTCCCCATTAAATTTACCATCCTCAAATACATAAGTACTTCCAATAAAGTCAGTAGCTTTATATTTATTTGCCATTTTCGAAACCAGAAAATCAGGGCTTCCAGATATAAATATTACAACATGCCCTTGATCTAAGTGCCATTTTATTTGAGAACGAGTATATTTATAAACTCTATCTGATTTTAATTTTATAACTTGATCGCTAGTAAAGTGAATAGAACATAAATCCAATCCTTTTAAGGACTCTACGTATATATCACATACTTCAAATAAATAATCATCATAATTACCTTGTCTTTTATCCCAGTTTACAAAAGTATCTCTAGCATTAATTAGCCATACTTTTTCATCTATTATTTCATATTTTATAAGTTTTTTGAAGTGTTCAACCATTAATGAATCTCTATATAGAGTACCATCTATATCAAAGAATGCTGCAATTTTTTTCATATATATCACCTCAACTAATACGTTTTTTCTTTTATCTATTATATTATAAAATTTCCATGTAGTTGTAAAAATATAAGAAATAATTTAAAATTAATTTTTAAATGGGTATATTCTAAAATATGCTAATTAAACTTAGTAAATATAGTTGATAATAGATTTATATCTAAATAGTACATATTTTAAGGAAGGGTGTTTAATAAAATGGATTTCATTTTTGCTAAAGTAACCAATTCGAGATTAATGGGTAGCATGGGTCTTATAATAGGCTGGGAAGACAATAAAGATATATTATATCAATATTACTTGATAGATGCAGAAGGATTAGGGATAGCTGATTATGTAAGTTTAAGAAATGCCTCATATGAAGAGTTAAATAGAGAACAAGAAAGGTTAATGGGTGGATTAGGCTCAGATAGAATACAGCTTACAAAAAAAGAGGCATTAAGTTTAGTTAATTATTATGGTAAAAAGAACTATTACTGGGAAAAGGAATTGCCAGGAGATGTTGATGAATATATTGATTTTATAGATAATTATGAAGCTGAAGTGGATATATTTGATTTATATCCTAAGCTATGCAAAAAAATAGATACCGATATAGAATTTATAAACTATATGACTATGAGATTTATAGCATGGGATAAAGATAGTTTAAAATATTTTTCTAATAATGAAGATATAGCTAATATGCACATAACCAATATAAATGGTGCTTTACTTAAAAATAAGGTCATAAAAAAAGATGATGATATGTACATATGCGATGTTTTATATGAAGATAACGATGGATATTATACATGTAAACTAGCATTTCATATAACTTATGAAAACGATGAATATAAAATAAATTCATTAATGTTTACTGACAAAGAAAGTATTTTTGATTTTGAGGTATTTGATGAAATATCAAAACCTGAGTATATAGCAATTTACGATTTAAATAATAAGGATGAATTTGTAGATAAGTTCTACAAACAAAATCCATTTGTTCTTAGAAGTGATTTAGATTTAGGCGTTTTATTTACTAGATTTAATTTTGACAATAATCATGTAAAAGAAGAAACTTATGTTATTAACAATGATTTAAGTGCATTGTATTACCAAATGAATGATAAATTCTTTGTGGCTACATACAATGAAAAAGACAGACTGTATATAAATAAGCTACTTCAATGTAATTTTAAGAACTATGTAACATTAGATGAAGAATTATTCTTCGAACAAAATGTATTATACGAGTTTGTAGAATCTGAATCTGAAGATTTTTATGACTTTTTAGATTAAACTAACAATATTTTACAAAAATAGTTAGAAATATTACAGTTTGGGTATAAAGTGAATATAAGAACTTTGGAGGGGATATTATGAACTTAACAAAAAAAATAGAACAAAGAAAAAAAGCTAAAAGAGTGGCTGAAAGAAATAAAAAAATGAAAATAGCTACTGTTGGAATGGTTGCAGGAGTAACAGCAGGAGCTTTAGGTGGTATATTATTAGCACCTAAAGCAGGAAAAGACACAATTGCAGATATAAAAGATAAATCACAACAAGTAGCAAATACAGTTAGTGAAAAATCACAGTTAGCTAAAGCTAGAGTTAATGAAAATGTAAATGAATCAAAGAAAAGAATAAAAGAGTATTTACAAAATAAGAAAAATAAAGAATTAAATTTAGAAAATACTGAAGAAGAAATAGATAAATTAGAATCAAGTGAAACAGTAGAGGCGTAGTATGTATATAAATATAAATGTATTATACTTTATAGCTACATTATTAGGGTGTATAGCATTAATATACATAATATTTACTTTGAAAAATTTAAATGATTTTATAAAAAATTTAAAAGACTTGGTATCTTCTAATTCTAAAAATGTATCAACTACTATAACAAAACTACCAGAAGTAGCAGAAAATTTTACTGAAATAAGTGATAATTTAAAAGACGTAACAGAAGTTATTACTGATACAACTGCTGATTTTATCGTAGCAAAAGAACGTGTTAAATCTAATGTAGAAATAGCAGCAGATATATTAAGTATTATAAAAAGTGTTATAGCAAATAAATAAAGAAAAAAAGCCCTTAGCAATATGCTAGGGCTTTTTCCATGTATTTATAATATTGGGGGAATATTATGAGGAATACATTTATATTATGACCCCAATCTAAGTAATTTATACATGAAATAAAAAATAATTTTTAAAATTAATTACATTTCTTCTTCATCAAATTCTTCTATATTTATATTAGGCATACCAGGCATATTACCCATCATAGGCATACCAGGGATACCACCCATCATAGGCATACCAGGCATTTGCTTCATAGGATCTGGATAGCCATTATTCATAGAATCCTGCATCATTGTAGGATCTATTCCCATATTGTTCATAGGGTTTAAGTTATTCATAGGGTTCATATTAGGTGCACAACCCATCATTTGCATTATCTGAATCATTTGCATATACATTTGCATTAGCATACTAGGGTCTATACAACCCATCATAGGATTCATCATATAAGGGTTCATATACATCATAGGATTGTTTTGAGAAGAATTTGTATACTGCTCAGTTTGACTTTCAGTGTTATTTTGATTTTTATTATTCTGATAAGGCATGGAATTCATCATATAAGGGTTCATATATATCATAGGATTTACATAAGGCATAGGATATATATACTTGTTATCCATGTCAGAAAACATAGGGTTCATGTAATTATCAAAACTCATAAACTTGACCTCCTGGATTAAAAACTTTTCGAATCTTATTTGAAAAACACTTTATTATATATATATAAGAAAAAAGGCTTTATTATGTGCATTTAAAATTAAATTTATATAATTAAGTTGCAAAAATATGGACATATACATATAATATATTATATATGAACAATTGTTCATATATAATGATTTAGATAAATCCAAGGAGGAATTAATTAATATGTGTGATATAGGTGAAATAAGAGATTGTATATGTGAAGAAGTACATGAAGAAGTTGTATGTAAGGCTAAAGAAAAGATGCCAGAAGATGAAACATTATATGATTTAGCTGAATTATTTAAGGTGTTTGGGGATACAACAAGGATAAAAATTTTATATGCATTGTTCTCGAGCGAGATGTGCGTATGTGACATAGCTGATTTATTAGGTATGACGCACTCTGCTATATCACATCAATTAAGAGTTTTAAAGCAAGCAAGATTAGTTAAATTTAGAAGAGAAGGAAAGATTGTATATTATTCATTAGATGATAGCCATATAAGTCAAATTTTTAATTGTGGATTATCTCATATACAAGAAATTTATAATAAATAAATTAACATAGATGGGAGGATATATTATGAGTACAGATGTTCTCATTAAAAGAGAGATAGTATTAGAAGGATTAAACTGTGCACATTGTGCAGAAGTTATAAATGAAAAAGTAAACAAGTTAGAAGAAATAGAAAGTGCTAACCTAAACTTTATCAATAAGATATTAACTTTAAATATAATATCAAGTTTTAATCAAGATGAAGTTATAAATAAAGTAATAAAAATAATAGATGATACAGAACCAGGGTTAAATATAAAAGTAAAAGAACCTAAAATGAAGTCTAAAAAGAAAGAATTAGTATTAAATGGACTAAATTGTGCACATTGTGCAGAGGTTATCTGTGAAAAGGTGAATAAGTTGAGTGAAATAGAAAATGCTAACTTAAACTTTATCAACAAGGTGTTAACAGTTAATTTAGTTTCTGGAGCTAACTCTAAAGATACAATAGAAAAAGTAATAAAAATAATAGATGACACAGAACCAGGTCTTGATATTGAATTAAAAGAAAATAAATTTTCTAAGGGTAAAAAAGAAATCAAGACTGAGGATAATGATAAAAAAGAGTTAATTAAACTTGTAATAGGAACTTTAGTTTATCTATTTGGAATATATGAAACATTTACTGGTATTAAGTCAAGTATGAATACAATTGTATTTATAGTTGCTTATATAGTAGTAGGTGGAGATGTATTATTAAAAGCGATTAAAAATATAGGTAAAGGTCAAGTATTTGATGAAAACTTCTTAATGTCTATTGCTACAATAGGAGCATTATCAATAGGAGAATCTGCAGAAGCTGTAGGAGTTATGCTATTTTACAAAATAGGTGAGTTCTTACAAGGGAAAGCAGTAGGTAAGTCTAGACAGTCTATATCTGAACTTATGGAGATAAGACCTGATTATGCTAATTTAAAGTTAGGATCTGAAATTAAAGAAGTTTCACCATATGATGTGGAAGTTGGAGACATAATAATTGTAAAGCCAGGAGAAAAGGTGCCTTTAGATGGTACTGTAATATATGGATCTAGTATGGTAGATACATCTGCATTAACTGGAGAATCACTACTTAGAGAAGTAGGAAAAGGAGAAGATGTTTTATCTGGATTTATAAATAAAAATGCAGTTTTAACTATAAAAGTACAAAAAGAGTTTGAAGAATCTACAGCATCTAAGATACTTGATTTAGTTGAAAATGCAAGTAGTAAAAAATCTAAAACTGAGAATTTTATAACTAGATTTTCAAAATACTATACACCAATAGTCGTATTTTCAGCATTAATAATAGCTTTAGTTCCACCTATTATTATACCAGGCGAAAATTTCAGTAATTGGTTTTATAGAGGATTAGTATTCTTAGTAGTTTCTTGTCCTTGTGCATTAGTTTTATCTATTCCATTAAGTTTCTTTAGTGGTATAGGTCATGCATCAAGACAAGGTATCCTTATTAAAGGAAGTAGCTACTTAGAGGCTTTAAGAAGTGTTGACACAGTAGTATTTGATAAAACTGGAACTCTTACAAAAGGTGTATTTGATGTAACTTGTGTAAAACCTGTAGGTATAAGTGAAGATGAATTATTAAGATATGCATCAATTGCAGAAATAAATTCAAATCACCCTATAGCTAAATCTATTGTAAAACACTATAAAGGTAATGTTGATTTAGACAAGATAAAAAATTATGAAGAAATAGCAGCTCATGGAATAAGAGTAGATTATGAGAAAGAACATATATTAGCTGGAAATGAAAAATTAATGATGAATCAAAATATATTCTTCTCTAAAGCTAATGAAGTTGGAACAGTGGTATATATAGCTGTTAATAAGAAGTATAGAGGGTATATAGTAATATCTGATAAAATAAAAGAAGATTCTAAGGCTTGTATAGAAGGGCTTAAAAATATAGGTATAAAACAAACAGTTATGTTAACTGGAGATAACCAAGCAGTAGCTAATGATATAGCAGGAAAATTAAATTTAGATAAAGTTTATGCTAATTTACTTCCTACTGATAAGGTAGAAAGATTAGAACAGTTATATGAAGGTAAAAGTGACAAAGAGAAAATTGCTTTTGTTGGAGATGGTATAAATGATGCTCCAGTTCTTGCAAGAGCAGATGTAGGTATTGCTATGGGAGGATTAGGTTCAGATGCTGCTATTGAAGCTGCAGATGTTGTACTTATGACAGATGAACCAAGCAACATTGTTAAAGCTATCGAGATAGCTAAAAAGACTAATAAAATTGTATGGCAAAATATTGTTTTTGCATTAGGTATTAAAGTAATAGTTCTAGTATTAGGAGCTGGAGGTATTGCTAATATGTGGGAAGCAATATTTGCAGATGTAGGAGTTGCATTAATTGCAGTACTAAATGCAATGAGAGTTATGAAATAGTTATATAATTTTAGATTGTTAAATGTAAATAAGTTTTTAAGTTAAAAGATAAATTTAAGGACTGATTCTAGAATGAATCAGTCCTTGTTTTATATTACGTATTTAAAAACACAGTAAAAATGTGTCAGGCTTCCTAACATAACAAATATATGGAATATATCATGAAATCCTAAATATTTAAAATTTAAAAATTTTGGTTTAAGTCCATAAATTATTCCACCTATTGTGTAAAATATACCACCTAGTGCTAGATAGAAAACACCTTGAGGAGATATAGCTTTAGCTAAAGGGCCTATTATAAAAATAGATATCCATCCCATTCCTATATATATAGAAGTTGAAAGCCATCTAGGACAATTAAACCAAAGCATTTTAAATAATACCCCAGCAATAGCTATTCCTGATACTACACAAAAAAGTGCGATACCACTAGTTTCTTCTAATGCTATTAAGCAAAATGGCGTATATGATCCTGCAATTAAAATGAAAATCATTGAATGATCAAGTTTTCTTAAAAAATTAATTACTTTATCAGATGATACTACTAAATGATAAGTAGCAGAAGCTGAGTATAAAAGAATCATACTTATCCCAAAAATTATAACTGCAGTTAAACTCATAATAGTAGGGTCATTCATTGTTGTTTTTATAACTAAAGCTAATAAACCAACAAAGGAAAGTATAGCTCCAGCTAAATGAGTAAAACCACTTACAGGCTCTCTAAGGTAAACACCCAATTTAATTCCTCCTTTTATTAACACTATAAATTTTTATATTTGAAGTTATGTCCGATATATATGTGTCTAAAATATTTTATCATATTTATAGAGAATTTATGTTAAATGTGTAAATTATTTATTAAGAAATAATATTATTTAAAATTTTTAAAAAGTGAGCTATAATGTAGATATATAAAGAAGTATACGGCTTTAAATATTACTTAATTTATAAGTTTAAAAATAAAAAATAAAAAAACTTTAAAAAAAGTATTGACGATATTGATTTAAGATGATAAAGTATTACTTGTCCTTAAGAAAAGGGCAAAGACAAAATGAACTTTGAAAATTAAACAGTAGGTTAATTATAAAAATTCTTTTTAAAGAATTAAACAACAAACAACCAAGCCAGATATTCAGATAAT
>NZ_BAAACP010000008.1:0-143245 GCF_039521565.1 Paraclostridium tenue | reverse complement strand
TAAAGGTGAAAAAGGCGATACTGGTGCTCAAGGTCCTAAAGGTGAACAGGGAAATATAGGTCCTCAAGGTCCTAAAGGTGAAAAAGGCGATACTGGTGCCGCTCCTAGTAAAGTAAAACCTGTCCCTTACGCTCCTGAAAAGAAAAAAATAATTAATCCAAGTAAAAAAACACCTTATAACAAATAAAAATAAGAGTGCTAATATTAGCACTCTTATTTTTATTTACTAATCTAATTTTTTAGATATAAACTCATACATATCTATAAACTCTTTAGCTAATTGTAAAAAGTTCATAGTTGTCATTAAATGATCTTGAGAGTGAACTAAAACAATCCTCATTTCAATTTTTTCTCCAGTAGCTTCTAATTGTATTAATTCTGTTTGAAATTTATGTGCTTTGTTTAGAGTTTCACTAGCTTTTTTTAAAAGACTTCTCGCTTTTTCATAATTTCCCTTTTTAGCTTCATCCAATGCTTCATGTGCAATGCTCTTTGCATCTCCTGCATAACCTATTATTCCAAATGATATTTCAAATATCTTTTCATCCATATTTTACTACCTTCACTTTCCCCTATATATTTCTATAATTATTTATTTTTATATCATTAACTTCAAACAGCCTTTTTACTATATTTATCGTTCATATTTAGCTACAATATTCAACAAAATATTTGTATGACTAAAATACTATTTTTTATAATAAAAAGCAATATATATTTTAATTTTCACTTTATTATTTTCCTAATACATACTTATCTTTATCTATACAATATTTTTCGTATAAAAGTTTAGGATTTTCTATGACTTTAGTTTTATTTATTCTAGTTAATTTTTTTAAGAAATATTCTAATTTCATAGCTTCACTTTTACTTTTACTTATCCAATATATATCTAATTTTTTAAACCCATTAGCTTTAGTATATTTAGAATTTATACCATTTTTATGTTCTTCCATTCTTCTTTTAATATCACTTGTATACCCTATGTAATATGTTTCATTTTTACAAGTTATTATATATGTGTAATACATAAAATCCTCCAAAAAATAAACCAGACAGCTAAAAGCTGTCTGATTTTAATATTTAACAGAATATAAATATAACCCTTTAGCTGGTGCCGTGTCTGAAGCTTTACTTCTATCCTTAGCTTCTAACATAGCTTTAATATCTCCAGGTGTTTTTTTATGTAAACCTACATCTATTAATGCACCTACTATTATTCTAACCATATTATATAAAAATCCATTACCTTCTACATATATATCTATTATATCTTTATTTTTATTAATAGTTATGCTGTGAATATTACGTACATTTGATTTTTTCTTTGATTTTGAAGATGCAAAACTAGTAAAATCATGTTCTCCTATTAAATACTCACTAGCTTTTTTCATTAATTCTATATCTAATGTTTTTTCTATGTGTGTACTATATTTTCTAAGAAACACATCATGATGTTTAGCATTATTTATTTTATATAAATATACTTTTTGTTTAGCATTATATCTAGAATGAAATCTATCACTAACTTCTTTAACTTCTTTTACAACAATATCTTCTGGTAAGTATTTATATAAGTAATCACTTATTTTTTCTACTGAGATAGTAGAGCTAGTTTTAAAATTAGCAACTTGATTGTAAGCATGAACTCCCATATCAGTTCTTCCTGAACCTATTATCTCTATATGCTCATCAAACATTTTGCTAAGCACAGATTCTATTTTTCCTTGTATTGTATTTTCATTATCCTTAAGTCTTTGAAATCCTTTATATCTTGAACCATCATATTCTATGATTAGTTTTATATTTCTCATATTAATCCTCTTTCTATACAGACTCTACCAGTACATTTTTAAGTGTAAATGTAATACATGTACCTTCACCTTTTTTACTTTCTATGTTCATTTCTCCACCATGAAGTTTTACTATTTCATTGCTTATAGCAAGTCCTAATCCACTTCCTGCTTTGTTATAATTTTCTTGGAAAAATTTATCTAATACTTTTTCTAAATTATGCTCTTCTATTCCTTCTCCATTGTCTATAACTTTTATAATTGTATATTCTTCATTTTGGTCAACAATAACTTTTACATAACCTTGCATATCAGTAAACTTTAAAGAGTTTTGAACTAAATTTATAAGAACTTGTCTTAATCTATTCTTATCTCCTTGTATCATTTTTATATTATTAGTTTCAAAATCATAAGTTAAAGATATATTTTGTTCATTTGCTTTAACTTTAAGTTGATTTACAACACTATTAGCTAAAGCACATACATCAACCATATCTATTTGTAACTTAATTCTATCTGATGATAATCTTGAGAAATCTAAAAGTTCTTCAACAAGTTTTATAAGTCTTTCTGTTTCATCTTGTATAATACCTAGACCTAAATCTAATTCTTCTTTTCCAATACCTTCATACCCTAATGTTTCACTCCATCCCTTTATAGATGTTAAAGGAGTTCTAAGTTCATGAGATATTGAAGATATAAATTCTTCTTTTAACTTTTCACTTTTATCAATTTCTTTTGCCATATGTTCAAAAGTTTCTGCTAATTCGCCAATTTCATCATCAATTATAGTTCTTGGCTTTAATTTTATATTATAGTTACCATGTGCCAATTCATTAGCAAATTTTTTAAGCTCACTTAAAGGATCTATTAACGTATATGCAAATTTTAAACTTATAGATATAGCTATTAATAATATAAATATACCAGCTAATATAAGACCTAAAATTATTTTGAATATAGTTTTGTCTATAGCATTAAGTGATACAGTATATCTTACTATTCCTTCTATTTGGTTGTTAAATGTTAAAGGAACAGATATACTCATTACATGCTCTCCAGTACTTTTTATTCTATACTTAGTAGTTGATATAATATTTTTAAGTGCTTGGTCTACATCTTCATAATGAGCTTTTTTATTGGTCCTAAATCCATATTGATCTATTATTATGTTTTTATCTTTATCTATTATCTCTACAGCCATTTCTGAATTTGTATTTATATCTTTTTTTTCAAATATATTATTTATTTTTTGCTCAAAAGAAATATCACCCATATAGTATCTACTATATAAATCTTCAATAGTTTTAGCTTGATGTCTAAGTGTTTGTCTTACAGAGTCATTGTAATAATTTTGAGCATAAAATATAAATAATCCTTCAAATAAAGTTACTGTAATTATTATTATTATAAAGTAATTTTTTATTATTTTTTTCCTAAGTCCTTCAAAGTGTATCACTACTCATTTTCCTTTCTCCAGCAGTAACCATATCCCCAAACAGTTTGTATAAATTTAGGTTTTGATGGATCATCTTCTATTTTATTTCTTATTCTTCTTATATTTACATCAACTATTTTAAAATCATATAAATAATTAGTTCCCCATACTTCATCTAGTATTTGATCTCTACTTAGAGATTGTTTTTCATTAGTTATTAAAAATTTCACTATAGAAAATTCTGTTGGAGTTAATTCTATCTCTACATTATTTTTTATTAACTTTCTTTTTTCTAAATCTAATACAAATGGTCCACTTTCCATTACACTTTTGTTTTTACTGTTTGCTTCTCTATTTATTCTTCTTGAAAGTGCACTTACTCTCATAAGTAATTCTTTTATACTAAAAGGCTTAACCATGTAATCATCAGCACCAGATATAAATCCTTCTATTTTATCTTCTTCCTGAGATTTAGCTGTAAGCATTATTATTCCAACTGAATCAAAATTAGTTCTTATGTATTTACATACCTCTATTCCGCTCATATCAGGTAGCATTACATCAAGTAAAGCTATAGATATATTTTTCTCATTAGATATTTTATCTATGGCTTCTTGTCCAGTTCCTGCTTCTATTACTTCATATCCTTCTCTTTTTAAGTTAATACTTACAAAACTTCTTATACCTATTTCATCTTCTAAAACTAAAATTTTTTCACTCATAATACTTCCTCCCTCTAAACTAATAAATTTCTAAGAAACATGATTTTAAGGCATCAGTAGATATATTTAAATCATCTAAAATTCCTTGATTATTAACTAACAACATAAATGATTCATTCTCATTTTCACGTATTATAAATCCATTATTATTTGTGTTTGTATTTGCACTTGAATGGTTATTGTTATCTATTTTATTTTTTACTACTTTAACTATAGTAAATAACTTAATAGGCTCTTTTTGTTTTTCATCATAATAAAGAAATTCAAAGTAAGTTTTATTATCTTTAATAGTTTCTTCTACATATACTTTATCTGCTAAACTGTTATCTAGAAGCAACTTAAAATTATTAGCATAATTGTAATAAATTTGACTTATAAATATAAGATTTGAATTTTCTTTAGATTTTCCATTCCAATCATACCAACTAACATTAGCTGACAATTTTTTATTATATCCTTTTGTATTGTTATTTATTATTGGTATATCAATTATTCCATCCTTATTCGTATCTTGTACAGGCATATAATATGGATTTTTAGTTTTTATATCTTTTTCATCAAAAGCTTTTAATAATTTATTATCATCTAAATATAATATTTGAGTTATATACGAATCATTTCCTGTAAATGGTTTTGTACTTATAATAATTCCTTTTTTATCTTTACTAACCTTTTTTATATCTATATAGGTACTATCTAAACTCTTAACATCATTTATTAAAGCAAAATCTTTAAGTTTTATATATTTATCAAAATACGTTACACTAACTGCCATCTCATGTGTTTGTGGATTAAAACTTGTTATAATTATATCTGGTTTTTTATCATTATCTAAGTTATCTATTTTTATTTTCATCTCACTGTATTGATTGTAATTTTTTATCCAACTTGGATCAAATGTACTCAATTTAGTAATTTTATTATTTTTAAACCCAAGTATCTCCACTTTAGTTTTATTTCCTTTTTTAGTAAATAAAATTATTTCTTTATAACCATCATTATCTAAATCATAAAAATTAGCATACTCAATACTATCACCGTTAACTAAATATTCATCACTTTTTGAGTAATTATTTTTTTGATTATTGTTTAAAACAATGAATCCAACTTTATTATTTCCTTCATCTATATCTTCATATTTTTTAAATACAATTAATTCTTTCAAATTGTTTTTATCTAAGTCAACACTATTTATAGCTGATACTTCAGAAGAATTTTTAGGCAATAAAATAGTTGCATCTTTTTCTAATTCATCATTTATTTTGTTGTATAGATTTTTTTGTTGTTCATCATATATAGGCTTTTCTATTAACTGTTCTGGAGATTCTGTACTAGTACATCCTACATTAAGTAATCCAGCACATAAAACTACTACAATTAATTTAAATAACTTCATCTATTTCCCCTCTCTGTTTTTCAAATAAGCTTTAAACTTCTTTATATTTTCAAGTTCCTTATCCTCAACTTCTTTAGTTATATTACCTCTACCCAACCTATCAGCTGTTGATAAAATTGCTATTTCTTTGTAATCTGTATCTCTTATCATATCCTTATAACTAAAAAATCGTAGATTTTTATCAAAAAATAATGGTTGCATATGATATCTAACTAATTTAGATACCTTATATTTAAAATCTTCATCATCAGTTAGCTTGTCCAATATTAACTTTGCAACTTTTTCACCTTCAACATCATGATTATAAGAAGTAATTCTTCCTTTTCTAATTCTTGTAGTTGTCAGTTTTCCAATATCATGAAGTAATGCTCCCCACATAAGTACAAGCTTATCACTAGAATTATTTTTAAGTTTTGAAGCATTATCAACTACCATTAAAACATGATTTAATACATTTCCTTCAGGGTGATATTTTGGATTTTGATCTATATTTTCAAGCCTTGATAGCTTATCTATAAGCTCAATATCATAAACTTTATTTAATATTATATTTTTTATATATATAGATGGTCTTTCATCTTCTATTAAATGATTACTAATTTCTTTAAAAATTGCTTCTTTATTCATTACATCCACATCCTTAAATTTAATAAGCTTTTAAGATAAGGGCTTAGTTATAACTAAGCCCTTATCTTAATTTATTCTTCAGAACTATTTATTTCTTCTAAAGTTTCTTCTTGTTTAATATTTGCTATTTTCTCACTTCTTATAACATCATTATCTTTATGATTTTTAGAAGAATTAGTGGACTTTTTTGATTTTGGGAATAAATTCATATTCAATTTTATTCCACCTTTTTTAGTCTTGTTTTTAGGATTTTTTTTCATTCCATATTTCTCTTTTTCTCTTTCAGGAACTAAATCATTTAATACAATTTCAACCTCTTTATCTTCTTTATCTATAATTTCATTTAATATAACATCTTCATTTGGTAAAACTTCTTCTGTAGAAGTTTCTTTTATTTTATTCTTACTTTTAATTTTGTTATTTTTTCTTCTTGATTGAACTTTTTTACTTTTTTTTGATGCTATTTTCATATATATCTCCCCCTAAAATTTATTTATACATTATATGTATATTTTAGAGGGCTTGCAATTATTTGTTATTATTTATATATTTTGGTGGCTTAGGTCCTATATACTGATATATATATGTTTTTAATCTACCATTATATAGCTTTCTTTTCTTAGTAGCTTTTTTATTAAAAGCATTTTCAAAGTCTTCATATGAAGTTACCATATAATAAGACCAAGTTTTAAGTTCTTTAAATGCATATCCTAAATCTTTATATAACTTTTTAACAGTTTGTTTGTCTTCAAGTCTTTCTCCATAAGGAGGGTTAGTTATTATAAATCCAAACTTTTCTTCACTTTCAAAGTTTTTAGCATTAAACACTTTAAACTCTACATAATCTTCAACTCCAGCAAGCTCTGCATTTTTTCTTGCTATCATTACAGCTTCTTTATCTATATCATAACCGTAGATTTTAAAGTCTGCATCTGTATTCATTTTCTCAAAAGCTTCTTTTCTTACATCCCACCATATCTTTTTATCCATAGTAGTCCATTTTTCAGCTATAAACTCACGATTTAGTCCAGGTGCCATATTAAGTCCAAGCATAGCAGCTTCTATAACTATAGTACCAGAACCACACATAGGGTCTACTAATATTCTACCTGGTTGCCATGGTGTTAATTGTACCATAGCTGATGCCATAGTCTCCCTTAGTGGAGCTTTAGTTGATACTTCTCTATAACCTCTTTTATGAAGAGCCATTCCACTAGTATCTATTGCTAATGTTACTATGTCTTTGTGAATAAATACTTGTATTGGATATTTTTCTTTAGTTTCTGGCAACATACCATCTTCTTGGTAACTTATTTTTAAACTTTCAACTACGGCCTTTTTAACTATCGCTTGTATATCTGGTGTAGAAAAAAGTTTAGATTTTATTGATGAAGCTTTAGATACAGGAAATTCTCCACCATATGGTATATATTTTGACCAATTTATAGCCTTAGTATTTTCAAATAAATCATTGAAAGTTTTAGCTTCAAATTCAGCAACTTTTAAAAGTACTCTCTCAGCTGTTCTTAACCATATGTTAGACATAGCTATACCTTTTTCATCAGTTTTATATGTTATTCTACCATCTTCTGTTTTTATTATTTCATATCCTAAATTTGTTATCTCGTTTTTAAGTATTTTTTCTATTCCGAAAAAACACGGTGTTATTAATGTATAATTTTTCATGCTTCCTCCTAATGCTTGATTCCTTCATTCATGCTACCCATACGATAGCCTAATAAGTCTAAGGATACATATTTAAATCCTATATCTTTTAACTTATTATGTGTATTTTTTAGTAACTCTTTATCAAAAAATTTATGTATCTCATTTTCTTCAACTTCTATTCTTGCTAGATCATTATGTGTTCTTACCCTGAACTGTTTAAAACCTAAATCTTGTAAATATTCTTCGCTTTTTTCTATCATTCTAAGCTTATCATTTGTTATAGTTTCTCCATAAGGTATTCTAGTGGCTAAACATGCAAATGCAGGCTTATTAAATGTAGGTACATTTAATTCTTTTGATAGGATTCTTATATCTTCTTTAGTTAATAAGCTATCCTTTAAAAGACTTTTTATATCTAATTCTTCTAAAGCCTTAAGTCCTGGTCTATAGTCTCCTAGATCATCTAAATTAGTTCCATCTAAAACGTAATTTATATTACTCTCTTTTGCTATATTTTTTATATTTGTAAAAATGGTTTTTTTACAGTAATAGCATCTCTTTTCATCATTATCTATAAACTCTTTAATATCAAAATTATCAATTTCTAAAACTATATGTTTAACACCCAAAGTTTTTGTATAAGCCTTAGCTTCTTCTATTTCTCTATTTGAATGCATCATAGCATGTATTGTTACAGCTATACATTTATCTCCTAGTGTATCATGTGCTACTTTTAATAAAAAAGTACTATCTACTCCTCCTGAAAATGCAATTATAACACTCTCAAGTTCTTTAAGTTTATTTTTTAAAACTTCTAGCTTGTTTGAAGTATTCATTCCCATACACTCTCCCATTTTATAGTACCTTTAATTATATACAATATATAGTTTTTAATCAAATATTTTAGAATATGTGTCGATATTGTAATATTTTGTTTTTATGAGCATGTTATATTATAATTTTATTAAGGGGGGAAATAATATGACTATTAAATTAAATCATTTAGAAAATTTACTTAAGTGTAATAAAAATATTAAAATTGGATTTATAGAAGATACTAATATTTTAGAAATTAAAAATTTATCTACAGTTATTTTAAAACTAGAACTTTCTAATAATAGTTTAGAATATAATGCAAAAATTATTTACGATGCTATTACTAATTTAGAAGGTATTACTTTATACATACCAAAAATTTATATACCTTAAATATAAATTAAATATAAATTGGGTTAATTTACAAATTAACCACGTAACTAATTTTTTAGTTTTACTTTAGTGTAATTATGTATACTTGCAATTATATTTACTATAATTATTATTGATGCTAACTTAAGCGTATTATGATAATTATAAAAAAGAACTCTATTACAGAGTTCTTTTTTATAATTATTTATTTAAAAGTTTTTCTTTCCATTCATCTTCTTTAAATCCTATAAGTACATTTTTCCCATCAAATGCTATAGGTCTTTTTATAAGCATTCCATCACTTGCTAGTATTTCTAAAAGCTTATCATCACTTGCAGTCTTAACAACATCTTTAAGACCTAACTCTCTATATTTTACTCCACTTGTATTAAAGAATTTTTTTAGTTCATATGTACCAGATTTATACATAGTTTCTAATTCTTCTTTACTTGGGGGATTTTTTACAATTTCTATTTCCTCAAAGTCTATGTTATTTTCATTAAGCCAAGCCTTGGCCTTTCTAACTGTTGATCATCTAGAATATCCATAAAATTTTAGCATATTTACCACTTTCCTTTACTGTCTTTTTTATATTATTACACATATTTAGAAAGTTTAAAACATTTTTTAAATAAATCTAATTTTATTCATTCCAAGGCACTACCTCAACTTCACCATACCATCTTTCTTTTAACCGATTTGAATACTCACCCTTATAGTTAATTATGTACAATACTGCTAGTTCTACATATCTTGTTCCTATTTGAAGTATATTCCACATATCTTCAACCGTTAAGTTGGCTCTTTTCGTTTTTCTAGTAGGATGAACTATTTTATTTCTAAAATATGTAAATATGTCTATTCCATCATCAAATTTATTTTTAATATAGTCATTAAATTCATTTAATTCTTCTTTTCCATTATATATATTACATATTTTTAATAATAATCTTATATTATCTGATGCAGTATTTTGTTCAAACTCTATATCGCTTAAAACTTTTGATTTTTCAACAACTACTACATAAGAAAGTGTTTCAAGTGCTATTTGTATTGAAACAACATTATTTTCTATACTAATATTATCAAGAGATTCTATATACCAGTCAATAACATGTTTAAGTGCTGGTCCATAGTAAGAATCATGTAATTTTCTACACATTAAATTTATATATTTTTCTATATTATGATGATTAGCTATTGTATCAGCCCAAGTTGGAACATATTTAAATGGAGTTACTATGGATTCTTTCCATAATCTAAAATTGTTCTTTCCATCTTTATATCCTCTAACTAAACATATACCCACGTATCTGCCAGCTAGAAAACTAAGTGCATCAGTTATTTCATCTAACAACTTAAATATATATGTTGATTTAAATGGCTTATTGTCTTTTCTCTTTATTCTTCCAATATGAGTTATTATACTTCCATTTTTAAATCTTAATTCTTCATATAATTCTTTTCTATAATCATATCGTTTGTCTATAGTTATTTCATATCCACTAACTTCAAATTCTATTCTTCCAGCAAATAACTTATCTAAAGATTTTATTAATTTCCCTTGTTTCTTATCAAAATTTACAATATGAAAATCTACATAATCTACATATCTATTTTTGGATTTTATTAAACCACTACTTACATATCCATCTACGTAATTTTTATTTATACTATTTATAGTTGCATGAATAGGTTGATATCCATGTACTTCTAAAATTCCTTCTAAAAATTCATCTTTGAAGGGTTCTAAATCTTTGCTTTTATAATCTAGTATTTTAGCTTCAAAATTTATACATACGGGAGAACTAATTTTATAGTAGATCCGGCCCTTACATTTATATAGCTTGTCTAGGTAAATGCAAAAATTTCCTTCATGAATAACTATATCCTCATCAATACCATAATCTAGGTATGGTGAGGATATAGCTTCTCTTACTACCTTCATTTTTAGCCCACCTTTATTTAAAACATAGTTGTCTTAATATTATAACATATATGACAAATAAAAAACATTTATAAATACGATAATCTTTTTAGTCTTCTACATTTTCATAAATAAGTTTATCATTTTCTAAAATTGAATATAATTTTAAATCAATAAAATTTCCCTTATATAATTTATCACTCCTAAGTATTCCATCTAATTTCATACCACTTTTAATCATTACTTTTTCAGATGCTAAATTTCCTGATACACATCTAGCTTCAATTTTTTTTAAATTCATATTGTTAAATCCAAAATCTATAACTTTTTGTAATGCTTCTGTAGTTATTCCCATATTCCAATAATCAAAATTTAGTATATACCCTACCTCTGCTTTTTTATTTTTTTCATCATATTTAGAAAATCCACAGATTCCTATTAACTCATTATTTTCTTTTAATGCTACTGCCCATGGAGTAGGTTTATCATTTTTGTATCCATCTAGAATTGAATTTAAAAATTTATGAGTTGAATCAATATTTTTGTCAAAATCCACAAGCATATGTTTGCTTACATATTCATTAGATAAACATATAAATAATGTATTTAAGTCGTATATATCTACCTTTCTTAAAATTAATCTATCTGTCTGTAAAGTTGGAAGTTTTTTAAACAAATTTTTCAAATTTTTACCTCCTTGCTCTTATAACTACTATACTATAAATTTATTGCACGCTCAAAGATTAATACAATATATTTTTTTCTATCCATTCACTTTTTAATAAATCCATATAAACTGCGTCTGAAAATCTACCATATCTACTATCAAAATAAGCTTGTCGTATAATTCCTATCTCTTTAAAGCCTAACTTTTTATATAAATTTTGAGCTCTTTTATTGTCTATTATGGTTGTTAGTTCAATTTTGTTAAATTTAAATTTTTAAACATAAAGTCTAAAAAGTGACTTAAAGCATCTTCTCCATATCCTTTTCTTTGCTCACTTTTTTCACATATTTTTATTCCAAACTCAGCTTTTTGATTTCTTGAATCATAATTGTTATAGTTTATCTCTCCTATAGGAGTTAAATCTTCTTTTTTACAAATTATAAAACACCTTCTATCACTACTATATAAAGATCCATTATTTATTTCATTTATAACTTTATTTTTTATAAATTCTAAACTCTGTAATGTTCCAAAATATAATCCTGAATCCCCCATCATCTCTCCATCATTCCACCATTTGTGTAATATTACTTCATCTCCCAATTCAAAAGGCCTTATAATTATATTTCTACCTATAATCATTATTATTTCCCCCTAGATTTTCAAAAAGTTTAATAACTCTTTTACCATTATACTCATCTACCCATCCAGCACTATTACATAATCCTGAATATAATACTATATTTATATCTAAATCTATCTTAAATAATTCATAAGCCTTATTATTTATATAGTCTATAACGCTTCTTAATATTGCTATAAGCCTCTATCATCTTTTCAAAATTATCTTTAGTTTTATTAAATACTATTTCACTAGCTATTTTTTTCCATTGGTACCCATTTTTTGTGAGATAATCCTTGCACTTAACTAACAATTCTGGGTAATGAATCATATACTCATATTCCCATAATTTAATTTTGTCATCTATTGAAATATCTAATTTATCCTTAAAAACTTCTTTAAAAGTTTTAAATGTATCAATAGTATTAATCATAATATTACCTCCAATCATAAACTCATACTATCCATATCTATTTATATAATTCTCTTATTAAGTCTCCTATATATACTATTCTTCAAATAAACTTCATATCCTATCTTTTGTAATGGTTAATATAATAAATGTAATTTAATGTAAATACCCAATTCCGAACTTTTTTATTCATTTACATTAAAATGTACATATATTATAATGACTATTGTAAGTTTTTATAACTTTAAACATAATTAGGAGGGTTTTATGACGAAAATATATAAGGGGAATATAATTTTCACGAAAAATAAAAATAAATTTGAAATAATAAAAAATGGATTTATAGTAGTTAATAACGGTAAAGTTGTAAACGTTTTTAATAAACTTCCAAAAGAATATATGGATAACGAAATTATAGATTATAAGGATAAGTTAATAATCCCTGGTATGAACGATCTACACTGTCATGCACCTCAATTTAGAAATTTAGGTATGGCTATGGATAAAGAGTTAATTCCTTGGCTTAATGACTATACTTTTCCTGAAGAATCTAAATATGCTGATATAAAATATGCTGATAAAATGTATAAAAAATTTGTAAAAGAAGTTTGGAAAAAAGGAACTACTAGGATTGCTGTATTTGCAACAGTACATAAAGAAGCTTCTATAAGACTTATGGATATTTTTAAAGCCTCTGGTCTTGGAGCTTTCGTTGGTAAAGTTAATATGAATATTAACTGTCCAGATTCACTTTTAGAAAATACTAAAAAATCTATTGAGGATACTAAAGATATATTAAATATGAATCTTAGTAAAGATTCTTTAGTAAAACCAATTATAACACCTAGATTTATCCCTAGCTGTGATAGTGAACTTTTAAGAGAATTAGGAAACCTTGCACTTGAATATAACGTAGAAACTCAATCTCATTTATCTGAAAATCTTGGAGAAATTGAGTGGGTTAAAAATCTTCAACCTGATTCTAGATTTTATGGTGATGCTTATGATAAATTTAATTTATTTGGTCAAACTAAAACTCTAATGGCTCATTGTGTTTATTCTAGTGATGAAGAATTAAATCTTATGAAAAACAATAATGTAATGGCTGTTCACTGTCCTACATCAAACTTAAATGTAGGTAGTGGTGTTATGCCTATAAGAAAATTTTTAGATAAAAATATACCTCTATCTCTTGGTTCTGATGTTAGTGGAGGACATGATTTATCTATTTTTAAAATGATAGTTTATGCTATACAGTGTTCTAAGCTTTGCTGGGTAAATTCTAATAAAGAACTTGATTTTTTAAGCCTTTCAGAAGCTTTTTACATAGCTACTAAAGGTGGTGGAAGTTTCTTTGGTAAGGTTGGAAGTTTTGAAAAAGATTACGAATTTGATGCTTTAATAATAGATGATAGTGAATTAAACCATGATAATTATAACTTAATCGAAAGATTGGAAAGATTTATATATATTGGAGATGATAGACATATACTTCATAGATATGTTAGAGGTAATAAAATAGATGAACCTACATTTTAATTTAATAAAGTTTTTATAGATTATATTCTCTTGGTATATATTTTCCACTATTAAAAAACTTTTTATAGTACATACTATTTTTAGATAACTTTTTAAATTATCTAATTTTCATTAAAAAGGAGTTTTAATATGGCTAAATTTACTGGTGTAATTAAATGGTTTGACAATGATAGAGGATATGGATTTATATCTGCTAATGATGGAAATGATGTTTTTGTTCATCATTCTAATGTAAAAGAAAATGGACATTGTAAAGATTTACATGAAGGTGAAGAAGTTAGTTTCGATGTTATAGATGCACCAAAAGGTCCATCTGCTATAAATGTTCATAAAATGTAGATTTAATAAAAAAAGAGAGTATAAATTTATACTCTCTTTTTTACAAAATCTAATTTTTTATATTAATTATAATTTACTTTTAGTTTTTACCTAACATACCTTTAACTAATTTAGCTGTGTCTAAGACTTCCTTTTTTATATTGTTAATTTTATCTTTAGTACTATTCACTTTATCTTTAGCATCATTTACCTTGCTTTTTACTTCTTGCCCTTTATTTAATGCATCACTTTTTATATTATCTATTTTATTCTTACCGTCATTTATTTTATCTTTTTTATTTTCTAGACTTTTATCTATTTCTGTTAACTTATCATTAGCTTTATCAACCGTAGCTTTTATTTCATTTCCTTTTTTATAAGCATCATTTGCTTTATTTTCTATTTTATCTAATTTACTATTAACATCATGTTTTGCTGAGTTTACACTATTTTTAGCATTATCTATTTTATTGTTTGTACTATTAAGCTTTGATCCTATAGATTGACCTAAATCACTAGCTGAATCCAGTGCTTTATTTGCATCTTTTAGAGTAGTTTTTGCTGAATCTACTTTATCAGAAAAATCATGTGCAAAATCAACTAATGAGCTTACATGTGAATCTGTGTCTATTTCATCAAATTTTTCTCTTATTTTTTTGCCTACATCAGTATTTATACTTGTTTTTTCTGCTTCTGTCTTTTCTTTTTTCTTTATGTCATTACTTGAACATCCTGTTAAAATCATAGTCGATATTAATGTTGTTATTATAAGTATTTTTTTATTCATGACTGCCTCCAGTTTTTAATTAGAAATCTAACTTTTTTATTGTTTTATTATTTTACTATATTTTTATAATTTTGTATATACAAAAAACAAAATTTATAAAAAATAATGCCTCAAAATAATTTATATAAATTATTTTGAGGCATTATTTTTTATTTAATTAATATATTTTCCCTGGATTTAAAATATTTTTATGGTCAAATGCCATTTTTATATTTTTTATTAAGTCCATATAAGCTTGACTTTGAGATTCATGTAAATATTCTTTTTTAGCATAACCTATACCATGTTCTCCAGAAACCTTACCATTAAGTTCTCTTGATTTTTCATACATTTTTTCAAAGGTTTGAGCTAATTTTTTATCCCATTCATTTTTTTCTAAATCATCTCTTAATATATATATGTGAAGGTTTCCATCACCAGCATGACCAAAGCTTTTTATTCTTATATTAAGTTTTTCTTGAAGTTCATTTGTAAATCTTATAAATTCTGTAACTTTATCTCTTGGAACAACAACGTCACACTCATCCAT
The DNA here is from genome assembly GCF_039521565.1 of Paraclostridium tenue. NCBI lineage: Bacteria > Bacillati > Bacillota > Clostridia > Peptostreptococcales > Peptostreptococcaceae > Paraclostridium > Paraclostridium tenue. The sequence continues at coordinate 127,612 of NZ_BAAACP010000008.1, read as the reverse complement.
TTCAGTTGTAGTTGCTTTTATTGCTTCAAGAAATGCTCCTCTTGCTGACCATATAGATTCATTTCTTTCTTGAGTATCTGATATAAATACATCATATGCTCCGCATTCTAAACAAAGTTTAGCTACTTTATCGTATTCTTTTTCAATATCTTCCTTACTATTTCCATCAAATTTTAATAATAGGTATGCATCTGAAGTATTGTCTGGGAATTTTTTTCCTAAGAACTCTTCAGCAGCAAGTATTACCTCTCTTTCCATAAATTCTATGGCAGTTGGTATAGATTTAGATTTTATAATTTTGGGAACAGTTTCTATAGCTGTAGCTAAATCTGGAAATGGTACAAGTAAGCTTATATCTTTTTTAGGCAATGGTAATAATTTTAATATAGCTTTAGTTACTATTCCTAAAGTACCTTCTGAACCTACAATTAAATCTTTTATGCTATATCCTGAACTATTTTTAACAACTTTACCACCAACATTTATAATTTCACCATTTGGAAGTACTACTTCAAGTCCTCTTACATAGTCTCTTGTAACACCATACTTAACGGCTCTCATTCCACCTGCATTAGTGTTTATATTACCTCCTATTGTGGCACTTTTTTCTCCTGGATCTGGTGGATAGAATAAATCTTTTTCAGTTACATATTGACCTATAGTCATAAGTAATACACCTGGTTCTACAGTTAAAGTTAAGTTTTCTTCATCCAGTTCTAGAATTTTATTCATTTGACTTAAGTTAATCATTATACCACCATAAATTGCAACTGCTGCTCCAACTAATCCTGTTCCTTGACCTCTTGGAGTTACAGGTATGTTGTGTTCATATGCATATTTCATTATTTTAGAAACTTCTTCTGTGCTATGAACATTTACTAATACTTCTGGATACTTTTCAACTCCTCCTAATTCATCATGAGAGTAATCTTCATTGATATTCTTTCCAATTAAAACATTTTCATTTCCACATAAATTTCTTAAAAATTCAATATCTTTGTCATCTATTTTTTTATACATCATGATTTCCCCCAATCCTTATTCTGCTGAAACTGCAACTTGATCATTGTTTGATTTTTCTAATTCTATATCTTCAATAAGTTTAGGTATTACATCGTAAATATCTCCTACTATGGCATAATGAGCTGTATCAAATATAGGAGCTTTTTCATCTTTGTTAATAGATATTATACAATCAGAACCATTCATACCAGCTGTAAATTGTATAGCACCTGATACTCCACAAGTTATTATAAGTTTAGGTTTTACAGTTCTACCACTTAGTCCTATTTGCTTTTTAGCATCTATCCATCCAGCTTCTACTAAAGGTCTAGTTCCTGCTACTTGTCCACCTAACAACTCTGCTAGTTTATAAAGCATATCCATATCTTCTTTTTTCTTTATAGCTCTACTTCCAACTATTATAACTTCTGCATCTTCTATTCCTACTTCTTTGTTTTTGTTATTAACTTGTAAAACATCTATCTTAGAATTTAATTTATTTTCATCTATATCACATAGTGTAATTTTTCCAGTTGGATTTTCAACCTTTTCAGGAGCTGTAAATATTTTGTATCTAACTGTTGCAAATTGAGGTCTATGATTTGGTGTATGTATGTGAGCCATTATATTTCCACCAAAAGCTGGTCTGATTTGGTCAAGATCAGTATTTTCTTGTACATCCAGTATTGTACAATCTGCTGTTAAACCTGTTTTAAATCTAGCAGCAAGTCTTGGTGCTAAACTTCTTCCAAGTGTAGTTCCACCAAATAATAATATAGTTGGCTTAACTTTATTTATGAAATTTTCTACACATGCACTATATGGCTCTATTCTAAAATCTTTTAAATTTTTATTATCATATACAAATACTTCATCTGCTCCATAAGAAAGTAATATATCTGTTTTGTCTTTTATATTGTTTCCAACAAATACACAGTAAACTGGTTGATTAATTTTTTTAGCCATTTCTTTTGCTTTTCCTATTAACTCAAATGTTACTGGATGTATATCTCCTTCATGATGGTCAACGTATACTGCTATACCTTTCCACTCATCTTTATTTATTTTAACAACTTCATCTTCTACAAATTCAAATATACCTTCAGGTCCTGTTCTTACACATAATTTACACATCTTGCATCCAGCACCTATTTCTAACTTACCATCATTTAATTCTATAGCCCCAAAAGGACATATGTCTAATACTTTTTGAATATCTTTAACTTTATCTTGATTTATAACTATTTTTGCCACTTTAAATCCCCCCTATAATAACTTTAACTCTTTTATTTTGTTAAGTAATTTAGATGCTATTTCATCACCATCACCTGTCCATACTTCTTTTTCTATATCTGATGTTGGTGGGAATATTTTTAAAACTTGAGTTGGAGAACCATTAAGTCCATAATGTTTTTCATCTTTATCATCAAAATCTTTAAGACTAATCATAGGTATCTCTTTATCTTTAGTTTTCATTTTTAATTTAAAAGAAGGTAATCTTGGTTGGAAAATTTCTTTTTCTACAGTTATTAAGCAAGGAAATTTGATTTCACAAATTTCACGAGTATTAGGCATATCTACTTCTACTACTATACTATTTTCTTTTGTTTCTATTAATTTCGTTACATTAGTAACATGAGGTATATTTAAAAACTCTGCTATTTCTGGTCCAACTTGAGCTGTATCTCCATCTGTAGTTTGTTTACCACAAATTATTAAATCAGTATCTCCAAATTTTTTAATACCTTGTGAAATTGTATATGAAGTTGCAAGTACATCAGCACCAGCAAACTTTCTATCACTTACTAAAGCACCTTCATCTGCACCCATCATGAAAGCTTCATGAATTACTTGTTTTGCTTGAGGAGGTCCCATACTTAAAACTTTTACTTTTGCACCATTTTCTTTTTTGATTCTTAAAGCTGTTTCTAAAGCATATAAATCATATGGATTCATTTTAGAATCTACTCCATCTCTTTTTAAGACTCCTGTTTTCTCATCTACTTCTACTTCTGATGTTCCTGGAACTTGTTTTATACATACTAAGATTTCCATATTATTTCCCCCTTTACTTTACTATTACTGATACCCCATCAGGTATTAAAGCTACTTTAGCATTTTTCCCTTTTATGTCAAAAGCCATTTTAAGGGCTTCGTCAAAGCTACTTGCGTGTTTCATATGCATACTTTTAATCATATTTGGATCACATAAATCAGTTACCATAATTACAGTAAATTTTTCTAAGATTCTTGCTAGTATTTGAAATTCCCATTGATCTGGTATTGTTTTATCCTTTGGAATCTTTCTTACTTTTTCAAGTATTTCAGTAGGTGAAGATGCTCTTGCTACATTATCATAAAAAGACTGACCTCCATGACCATCATTACAAGCAGATATCATAATTATTACTCCACCTTCCTTGCATGTGACCTCTGCTGCTGTCATTCCTTTTACTGTTTGGTATATGTTTTGATCTAAAGGATATCCTCCATTTGTACTAATTACAATATCTGCATCTACTGCATCTACTTTAGATAGTTTAGTTACAAAATCACATCCACTTTTATGTGCCTTTTCTACATCTCCTGCAAATGCCCCTATAACTTTTTTATCTTTATCTATAACTACATTTAATATAAATGCTAAATTAACACTTTTCGCTGCATATAACATATCTTTATGAATTGGATTATTTTCAAGGTTACCTGTTCTAGCATAAGGACTGTCTATAAATTCAGAACAGTGGTTATACATTATTGTTTTAACTGATGCTACTCCTGGAAGCACACTTTTTCTTCCTCCAGAAAATCCAGCAAAGAAATGTGGTTCTATAAATCCTTCAGCTATTAATAAGTCTGTTTCAACTATAGCTTTATTTACAATTAGGTCTCCACCTGAAGGAAGAGTACCTACCTTAATCATAGATTTTTCATCTGTTGCAAAATGCATTATTATTTGTTCATTATCTACTATCTCTTCTCCCATTTTATATACAAGTTCTTCTCTTGTACTTGGTCTATGACAACCTGTTGATATTATTATTTTTATATCTATATCAGGATTTGAACTTCTTATTTTTTTTAACATTATAGGTAATGTTACTTTACTTGGTACTGGTCTTGTATGGTCACTAGTAATTATAACCATACTTTTTTTGCCTTTTACTAGTTCCTCTAACTTATCACTTCCTATTGGTTTTTCTAAAGCTTTTTTTACAATTTCATCTTGACTAAGCATTATTTTAAAATCATGAGCTTTAGACTGCAAAACTTTTAGCATGTTTTCATCTGGTATATTTATATTCATCCCAGACTTTGAGTAAGGTACTTTTATCTCCATTTATTTCCCTCCTATTGAAATATAAATCCTCAAGATATACTATCTTCCAATATTTTAAAATCGTTTTCCCGAAAGTTATTAAATTATAAAGTTTAATGTTTTTAATGAATTGATATATACATTTTAACTTAAATTTTATTGGTATTATGGTCTTACCAGTTTGTACTTTTATGATAGTAAACTTCATAATAATTTACAAGTATTGTTTATGTATTAACAAAATATATAGTATTATTTAATTTTTTATTTACTTTCAATATTTGGCTTACATTTTTTAAATTTTTTATAAAAAAATATAGATTCCAAATTTTCTTGAAATCTATATTTTATCCATAGTAATTTTTATTAAATCTAAATGTTCTTTCATGTACTTATAAGCATTTTCAGGCTCTCTAGCTATTATTGCATCACAAATTTTTTTATGTTGATTATTTAAAATTTCTTCTTCATTATAGTAATTTACTATTTTTTGTCTTGAGTTCACTATGAAATCTTCAAGTAAATTTAGTGATATTTTGTATAAACTTTTGATTAAAAAGTTCTTGCTCATACAAGCTATTTTGTAGTGAATCATTTTATCAATACCTTCTTTATCACAATTTTTGTCATTATTTGTTAAATTTTGTGAAATCATTTTCAACTCTTCAAATTCTTCTTCTGTTCCCCTTATAGCAGCTAATTTAACAGCTTCAAGTTCTATCATATTTCTTAGCTCTAATATATCCTCATAACTTCCGTTGTTTAATATAAACATCATCGAAAGAGGTTGTATAAGAGATGATTCTATATTGTTGCAAATAAAGTTACCTTCTCCTTGCCTACTTTCTATTATTCCCATAGTTTCTAAAACTCTTATGGCTTCTCTTATCGAAGTTCTGCTAACTCCCATTTTTTCAGATAGTTCACGCTCTGACATAAGTTTATCGCCCTTTTTAAGTTTGCCTGATAATATCATATCTTGTATTTGATTTATTACTTGTTGATATATTTTTTTATTAGTTATATTACTAAACAAAGTTTTTTCCCCCTTTACATTTAAATATTTATTAGTATATTATACTATAAATATTGTTAAGCAATAAAAAATACTATTTAAAACAATTTATATTTGCCTTAAATAGTACTTTTATATTTTATTTATTATTTTTTAATTCTGGTAAAGATACTTCACTCATTGATCCTCCCATATTAAAATCAGGTCTTATTATAATATCTCCTATATGTGTAAATGGTAAATCAACTAAAAATTTACCCGTTATATCATATGCAATTGAATCTAGTGAAAAATAATCATCATCTAAATTTAATCCCTTTGGTATTGTATATTCCATGTATGTATAACTATGAGGCTTTATGCCTTTAGAAAATAGTGGCCAGTTTATATCACTTTCTTCAAATGGATATTTCATATCAATCTTTAGTGGTGAATTTGTCAACATTTCTTTATTTTTATCTTTATACATATCAAAAGTTATATAAGATTCTTCTAATCTAAATGTATATTTAGTTGGATTTTCTATCTTAAATCTTAATTTAAGGCCATTTTTAGTTTGATACTTCTTATTTAATTTTATATCAATTTCAAAATTATTTTTTATTAAATAATCATCTTCATGTATTAAATTCTTAAATATAAATTTGTTTCCTAAAATAAATAATGCAGATATTATAATCATAAAAAGTGATAGCTTTATAAATTTATTAGTTTTAATATTGTTATTTTTTTTATTTATAATTTTTAAGGATATATACATAGATAGTATAAATATAATAAATATTGTTATAACTATAATCGGCATACTTATATTCATAACTCTAAATTGATTAACTAGAAAATTTAGTAAATTACTAAAAGTACCTGTAAATGAAATACAACTTAATTCATTTGATATACTTGAATGATGTATCATTGTAGCTATTATATCCATTGGTATAAATGCTATAAAAAATATAAATACGCTTAATATTCCTGCAATAGTTCTTATATTATGATACCCAAACTTAAAATACATAGGTAAAACTATAGATACTATTAATATAAATATACTTAAAGAAAAATATATATCATTTAAAACACTACTTCTATGAAATATTGGCTCTAGTATAAAATTAATCAAACTACATATAGTAGTTACTAAAATTATCACTATAAAAGCTAATATATATTTTGAATATACTATGTCTTCTTTACTTAATGGTATACTATTTATATAATTCATATTATTTGATTTATAATCATTATAAAAAGTATTAGCTACTATAAGATAACTTATAAAAATTGGAGTTATATAATATGATGATGAATTGAAAAAAAAGTACATAAATAAAAATACTAATACATATTTTATATTTCGTATCCCCTCACCCTTTATGCTTACTATAAAATCTTTTTTAATTAAATTAAGCATTATCTATCCCCCTTTACATAGTAATACATTATATCTTCTATATTAGGTGATTTTATTTTGTCATTGTTCATATCCTTTATTTCGTTATAATGTTTCATACTTTCATCTATTTTAACTAAAACCTCACTGTAGTATTTTAAATGTTTCTTTCCAACTACATTTTTATTCATATTATCTATTTGCTCTTTGGTTCCATTTATAATCTTGTAGTTTTCCCTTAGTGTTTCTTTATCTATACTAAAAACTTGGTTACCATTATTAATAAAAGTTATGTAATCTGCTATTTTATCAAGTTCTTCTGTATTATGAGTTGATATAATTACACTTTTATTTCCTTCTTCTATAAACTCTTGTAAATACCCTAGCAATTCTTTTCTAACTATTGGGTCAAGTCCTTCTGTTGGCTCATCTAATATTAAAAGCTTTGCATTATGACTAAGTGCATTAGCCAACAGAAGTTTGCTACTTTGGCCTTTTGATAAAGTTTTTATATATGAATTTTTATTTATATTAAATTTATCTAAATAATAATCAAATTTATTACTTTCAAAGTTCTTATAAAATAATGAATTTATCTTTTTATAATCTTTAACTTTTAAATGACCATAAAAATCTAAACTGTCATATACAAACCCTATATCATTTTTTATATCTATAGGATTTTTTTCTATACTTTTACCAAATAAGCTTATACTTCCACTATCACTTTGAATAAGTCCCATTATCATTTTTATAAGTGTAGTTTTACCTGAACCATTAGGTCCAATTATTCCCATTATAAATCCTTCTTCTAGGTTTAGATTTATATTCTCTAATTTAAAATTTTTAAAACTTTTACTTACATTATTAACCTTAAGCATTTTATCACCCCTCATAAATCACATTAAATATTTCAAAAATTTCTTCTTTACTAAGATTTATCATCCTCGATATTTCAATAATTTCTTCAATCTTAGTTTCTATCTCTTTTACTTTTTCTTCATATACTAATTCTTTTTTAAATATAGCAACAAAGCTCCCCTTACCAGGTACTATATCTATAAATCCTTGTTTTTCAAGTTCTTCATATGCTCTTTTTGTGGTTATAACACTTATATTTAAATCTTTAGCTAGACTTCTTATAGACGGCAAACTTTGACCTTGTTTTAAATTATTAGATATTATAGCTTCTCTCATTTGATTAACTATTTGCTGATATATAGGAATATCTGATGAATTAGAAATTATTATATTCATATTAGCTCCTTTCATCAATTGTTTATACTATGCTGACTGTATATAAACAGTATATACAGTTAGTGTCTATTTGTCTAGTCACTTTTATAAAATTCAATAAATTAAAAATCCCCTGGGCTTAATGCTCAAGGGATACTTAACACTTTGTTAAGGGGGTGGTAATATTAATCTTTACTAAATTCTATGGTAAATATAACAGAATTTTTTCCATTTTTAATATTATATTTAAAACCATGTTCTCTAAGTATTTGACTTACAATATATAAGCCTAATCCACTACCTCCAGTTTTTCTATTTCTTGATTTTTCTACTCTGTAAAAAGGCTTAAATAATTTATCTTTGTGCTTTTCATCTATTATGACTCCTGTATTTTCTATTTCTAAGATTGGATTTTCTTTTTTATATAATCTTATTGTTAAATCAGCCTTTTGCGGTGAATACTTAATAGCATTATTTATTAAATTGTTTATAGCTTTTGCTATACGCTCTTCATCTGCTTTTACAACTATTTCACTATCCATTTTTACATCTAAATTTATTTCTTTTTCCTCTATTAAGTATATTTGTCTTTTTATAAGTCTATTTATTAAATTAAATAAATCTATTTCTTTAGTTTCGGGCTTTTTTTCTATTATTTCAAATTTTGATACCTGTATCATTTCTTCTACTAAAGTTTTTAACTCTTGAGTAGATTCATAAGATTTTTTAAGATAAGTATCTCTATCTTTATATTTTCCTACGTTATAAATCATACCTTCTAGTTGCCCACTTATTATTGTTATTGGAGTTTTAAGTTCATGAGATACTGTGGCTATAAATTCTTTTCTTTTAGCTTCTTGCATTCTTTCATTTTCTATAATATTTATAAGTGGTTTGGTTATCCACTTTGAAAATACATAGGATGTTATAGTAGATAAAACTATAGCCACACATAATATTATGGGCATTAAATCAAATATTACAGTAGTTGCCTCATCTACAGGCTGAAGAGGCATACTTGTATCTAGATAATATGGTATTTTACTATTTTTAATATATAATACTGTAGTTTTTTTATAATTTTTATAAGAATCACTTATATTATTTGAATATGGTAAAAATGATAATTCTTTATTTCCATATTCAACCACACCTCTAGCATCTCTTAATAATACTCCCACATTTTCACTCTGTGATAATCTATATAAATCTTCTTTTAAACTAATTAAATTATGATTTTGTGATTTAGCTGATAAAATCATAAGTCTATTATCTAAAGATTTTATTTTATACCTTTCATAATATGACGGAAGTAAAAGAGATAAAATTAGGTATATAGTTACTATAAGTCCAATAGATAAAGTTGTTATTATTATAAATATTTTTCTATTTATTGCTAAATCATCCCATTTATCTCTAATTTTTGTCAAGACTATACCCTATTCCTTTCACTGTTTTTATATATGGTAATTCTATTTTTTTTCTTATATTTTTTATATGCGCATCAACAACCCTTGTATCACCATAGTAATCATATCCCCAAACACTATCTAATAAATTTTCTCTAGTTACTACTTGTGGATAACTATCTATTAAAGTTTTTAATATATTAAATTCCTTTAATGTTAATTCTATAGGTTTATCTCCAAGTTTAACTTGATAAGTATCTAAATCTAAAGATAATTTTTCAAAATTTAATATATTTGATTCATTTTCATTACTAGTTCTTCTTAGAATTGCTTCTACTCTTTTCATCAATAATGTAAATGAAAATGGTTTTGTTATATAATCATCACACATTAAATCAAAGCCTTTTATTTGATCACTTTCTTGATTTAGTGCAGTTAAAAATATTATTGGAACATTTGAAGATTGTCTTATCATTTTACAAACTCCATATCCATCTAAATTAGGCATCATTACATCTAATATAACTAAGTCAAATTCTTCTTTTTTAAAAGCTTGTATACCTTCAAGTCCATCATTAGCAGATTTTACATTATATCCTTCTGCACTTAAAAATTCTACAATCAAATCTTGTATGCTATTATCATCTTCTATAACTAATATGTTTTTATTTTTCATAATCAATCTCCTATTATTACTTCAATTTAATTTTTTATTTTACATCTTTTATGTGAATTTTTTATGAACTACCTTTATTATACAACATTATATTATAAGTATTTATGAATTAATTTTTAAAATATATGAAAAGCTAATAAAGAGACTTTTAAGAAAGGACTGAGTTTTTATTGACATTGACAAAAGACAGTTCATTTTATAAATCTATATTTAGTATATCACTACCAATAGCTACTCAAAATTTAATAACCTTTGCTATTAGTATGGTTGATACTATTATGCTTGGTAGACTTGGTGAAATTAGCTTATCTGCTTCAGCTATAGGAAATAATATATTTTTTATATTAGCAGTTATAATTTTTGGCGTTGGTAGTGCATCTAGCGTTATGGGAGCTCAGTACTTTGGAAAAAAAGATATAAAATCAATACACAAAGTTATGGCTATAATGTATAGAATATGTCTCCTTTTAGCTATTTTGTTTACTTTTATATCATTTGTTTTCTCAAAACAGTTAATATCTATATTTACAGATGATAAATTAGTTATTGCCGAAGGTGCAAAATATTTAAGAATAATTTCTTTAGGTTATATACTCTATGCTATAACAAGCTGTACAATAACAATACTTAGATCTGTTAAAACTATTAAAATATCACTTGTAGTATATAGTGTAGCTTTAGTTATTAATATATTTTTAAACTGGGTTTTAATATTTGGTAATTTAGGATTTCCAGCTTTAGGAGTATCTGGAGCTGCTATTGCTACTGTTTTATCTAGATGTAGTGAAATTTTAGTTATTTTAATATTTATGTCTAAGTTTGAAAGTAAAATAAAGTTTAAATTTAAACATCTAAAATTATTAGATAAAGTAATGTTTAAAGATTTTATAAAAGTTTCTACACCTATAATACTTAATGAATTTTTTTGGTCAATAGGATCTTCTATGATTTGTATTATAGTAGCTAGAATGGGTACAAATGTTGTAGCTGCAAACAGTATAAATAATGTTGTAAATCAATTTGCAACTTTATTTATACACGGCTTATCAAGTGCATCTTCTGTAATTATTGGAAATACAGTTGGTGAAGGAAATAAAAAAAAGGTTATGGAATACGCAAATACCATTTGTCTACTTAGTGTATTTATGGGAATTTTAGCTGGCCTTACAATTTATTTTTTACGGCCTATAGCAGTTAATTTGTATAATATATCTGATGATACTAAAGCTATTGCTTGTGAAATTATGATAGCAACTTCTATAGTTTCAATTTTTAGAGCATTATCTGCTAATATTTTAATGGGAATATTACGAGGTGGTGGAGATAATAGATTTGTATTTTGGCTTGAAATGAGTTTTTTATGGTTTATAGCCATTCCACTAGGTTTTATAGCTGCTTTTGTTCTAAAACTTCCTATAGTTTTAGTATTTTTAATTATTAGAATTGATGAAATACTAAAAAGTTTTATCGGTATATTTAGGGTGATTAGAGGTAAATGGATACATGATGTTACTCGTGATTTTAATTAAATAAATTTATAGCCTAGAGTTAATACCATTATATTAACTCTAGGCTATATTACTTATAACTTGTATTTCTATGATTAAAATTTTATCATATTGTCCTCTCATTGTTTCTAATTAAATATTATTTTCTTTAAAAGATTAAATCACAATTGATTGCTATATATAAATTTAATAGATTTTATCCAAGATACTTAATTAAAAGTATTTATATTATGGTAAAATTTATTTATATTAATAAAAAATGAGGTAAGACATATGATTTTTTTTAATACTTTAATAAATAGTTTTATTAATTTAGCTAGTATTTTAGGAATCTTCGTGATATTTGGTTTTATTTTTAATTTAATTGAAAATAAAAATAATCAGTTGATTCAACAAGCATTAGGAGAAAAAGTTATAATTTTTACAGGTTTTATAGGTACTGTAGTACATGAAATTAGTCATATGATTATGGCTTTGATATTTAATCATAAGATAGTTAAAATTGAGTTATTTAGACCTAGAAAATATAAAGAAGATGGTATATTGGGCTTTGTAAGAAGCACTTATAATCCTAATAGTATTTATCAACAAGTGGGAAATTTCTTTATAGGTATTGCTCCTATGATTTTTGGAACTTTAACTATATGGTTATTGTTAATTATATTTTCTAATAATAGTTATACTATGTTTTTAAACAATTTGAATATAAATTTATATTATAATTACCTTCAGTCATCTAATTACTCAAATTTTATTAGCCTTTTAAGTCATGATGTTTTTTTGTTACTTAAGACTATATTTTCTTTTGATTATATTTTTAATATAAATCATTTGATTATGTTGTTTTTAATATATTCCATAGCTACACATATGACGTTAAGTTTTGCAGATTTAAAAGGTAGTTTTAAGGGGTTATTAGTTTGTTTTGTTGTGATTTTTGTAATTACGTTTTTAAGTAATATATTAGGAATTTCTAGTATATTTGTAAATAATGTTGTTTTTAAAATTAACTTATATGTTTTTTTATTTTTAATGCTTGGTTTAGTTTTTTCTTTATTAACACTTTTTACATCATTTATTATAAATATTGTAAAAAAATGAGTATTTACTAAATTTTAGAAAATAATATATATTGAATTGTTTTTATAATAGGTTTAGAAAGGGTGAAGTTTTTGGAAATAATTTTAATTATAATAGCATGTATAATTGCTTTTATGTTTATAAAATACCTATTGAAAAAAATATTATTAGCTTTATTTATTCTAGGGTTTTCAGGTGTTATTAGTTTTATTTATAAAATTCCATATAGTATAAGTGTACTTTCAATTTCAATACTCATTTATTCTATTAAAACTATATTTTCAGAAATTAAACATATTGGTGGAAACCTTATCAAATCTAGTAAACTATATTTAAATGGATGGCACGAAAAAATAGTTGATTTATTGTTTAGTTTTAATTACATAGTTTTTATTGGTATTTGCTATATTCTTCTTATACGTATTGGTTTTTCTATGATAAGTGCTATGGATTTAGTTATTGCTTTTTTCTTTACTTGGATATGTATATGGTTAGTTGGTCATAGCAAAAATACATTATTTAAATGTATCAATAAAGAAGAATTTGAAATTTAAAAAGGTATGTCATTTTTTATGACATACCTTTTTAATTAAGTATTTATAGCTTCAACATCATAGCATTCTTTTAAGTCTTTATCTTGATTTTTATTGATAATTATATATTCTAAAATTAAAATTATATTGAATATCATCATAACTATAAGTCCATATAAATATGGATTTAAATTGTTTCCTATGCCTATTGGAGATGAACTCATAAATGCATAGTTAGATCCTATTATATGATTAAGAATAAATATTAATGGATGATATATATTTGTTATAATAACTATTTTCTTTAATTCATATTTATTCATTCCTATATTTTTTACAAATAATAGATAAATAGAACCCCAAAGTAAAAATATATGCCCTATAAAGTATGAAAATTGAGTTATATGCGGAAATGAAAATGGATCAAGGGCTGGAAATAACATAGCTGATATTGATCCGAAAATTCCCCAATAAGAACCCATCTTAGCCATAAAATCCTTTTTTAAAATTAATCCTATTAATAAAGTAATTATAGCTACTCTACAATGAAATAAAGGTAATCCTTCTTGTAGTGGATGGTAATTTTCCTTGAAATACCAAAAATATAATATTACTTGTTGAATTAATAAAACAATTCCAATACATAATTCAAAAATTCTACTTTCTTTTTTCTTTATAATAATAAACATACTAACTACTAAAGCTATACTTAATATAATTAGATGCAATTTGCCAAATGTAGCAAAATGATTTTGTCCTATAGATTTTCTAAAAAAATAATGAAGTTTATCCATGTAAGTCTCCTTAAGTCAATTATTTGCACAAGCATTTGCACGTTGATTATATATCTTCAATATTATTTATACTAACCTATTATAATCTATCATAGATATTTTTCAAATACTTTTTTGATTACATAATTAATAAAAAGTTAATATTAATTGTATTTAATTTTAATTTTTGGGATATAATTTTAATGTTCATTTAATTTATTTTTAATAATTATGCTACACTTAAATGAAACGTATATACCTAAATTCTACTACTACTAAAAAAGACAGGTTTTAAAACCTGTCTTTTTTATTTATAATAAACCAACATTTATACTTAAAATTATTTTAATACTAGGAATGAGCTTTAAAAGTCTTTACATATTTTACTTTTGCTAAAGAATGTGAAAGTAAAATTGCTATAGCCATACATACTATTCCTTGAATTAAATTACCTGGTATAGATGCTGCTGAAATTATTATATTTCCTTTCAAAATTATTCCTGCTAAAAAATATCCAATTACCATAGTTATAGTTCCTAAAGCTGTTGCAAATAAACTTTTTATAACTGTACTATGATTTTTTATAATAATTCCTACCACATATCCTTCTAATCCTTTTATAATAAGAGTAAATATTGCCCAATGTGCATATCCAGTTAAAATATCTGCTAATGCTGAACCTATTCCTCCTGCAACCATCCCTACCATAGGTCCAAATAAAATTGATGTAATAAATATTACACTATCTCCTATGTTAACATAGCCATTAGTTCCAGGCATAGGAATTTGAATAGTCATTGTAGTAATACATACTAAAGCTATCATTAAACTATTTAATACAAGATACCTTGTTTTATGGTCCATTTTACATACCTCCCAATATTAATTCTTTATACTATTAATTATAGGTAAGCGTTTAATAATACTCAATAGTAATTGTACCCATACAATGTGCTTTTTAAAGATACAATTTTCAATTTCTATGTATTCATATGTTTTTCTCTATACTTTTTTAGTTTTTCAATATCATCAGTTTTAATTTCATTGATTTCATTTATAGGTATAGACTTTTGATTATTTTCTATTATCTTTTTTACTATATAATCTTGACCTTTAAATTTTCTAGAATTAATCTCTATATATCCAGATTCATTAGAATTTAAAATTTCTACTCTTTCATCTATTGGAGATTCCATAAATAAAGTTATGTCAGTTCTTACTCCATCTATTTTTTTACATGCTTGCAATTTTGCTTTTAATGCTATATCAATACCTTCATAGTATTCAATTTCTGTATCTACTTGTTCAATGGTAAATCCTTTGTTTTCATTTTTGTCTGATATCCTATGTGTATATTCCCAATCATATGCTTTTTCAATATTTAAAAGTTTTTTATCAATATTTTTTACATATGAATTAGGTATCTTAGAATTACTTTGTATATATTTTGATAAATTATAATATTCTTTGTATGACATAGATTCGTTTAAAGTGCTAGCAATATTTTTCATTATATTGTTTTGATCATCAATAGATTTAGTTCCTATTATAGTTTGATATCGTTCAGAATTATCAGCTTCATATATTAAAATTAAACTTCCTATATATCCATTTTCTTTATTAGTGTTATATAAAATTTCCTTTAAATATTGTTCTCCTTTATCCCCTCTAAGATATATAAATACTAGACTCTCTGTTTTATCCTTATTTTTATAAGTTATAATATCTGTACTTCCATATTTTCCTGAAGGATAATCATATACATTACTTTTATCTCCATCTATATTTTCTTCCAAATAATTAATATTTACCTTTTCATTTTTTTCTAACTTATTTGCTATATCAAAATAAAGTTTTTGATAATCAGTAAGAGTTTTACTAAAATTATTAATTGATGTGTTTTTATTACTAATTTTACTAATAAAAGCAATAAATATAGCTACTATAATTATCCCTATTGCCCCTGTAATAGCTTTTTTACCTTTAAAAAGTCTCATATACATATTCTTTATATTTCCCCCTGTAGTTTTTTAAAATTACATTCGTAATCATACCAACCATGGTATTATTTGTCAATAAAAAAAGAATAGCTAAATTTAGCTATTCTTTTTTATTTTTATTTTAACTTTTAACTAGTTATATGCTTTGAAATTTCTAAGTCTTAATGCATTACCAACAACAGAAACTGAACTTAAACTCATAGCAGCTGCTGCTATCATAGGATTTAAAAGTGGTCCTCCAAATAAATATAATAATCCTGCTGCTACTGGTATACCTATAGTGTTGTATCCAAATGCCCAGAATAAATTTTGTTTAATGTTTTTAATAGTTTCATTACTTAATTTAATAGCATTTGGAACATCCATTAAGTCACTTTTCATTAAAACTATACTTGCAGACTCTATAGCAACATCTGTACCACTTCCTATTGCTATACCTATATCTGCTTTAGCTAATGCTGGGGCATCATTTATACCATCTCCAACCATAGCTACAAAGTTTCCTACATCTTGAAGTTTTTTAACTTCATTTGCTTTATCTTCTGGTAATACTTCTGCTAATACTATATCTATTCCTACTTCTTTAGCTATTGCATCAGCTGTTTTTTGATTATCTCCAGTGACCATAGCTACTTTAATTCCCATATCATGTAATCTATCTACTGCTTTTTTACTACTTTCTTTAACTATATCTGCAACAGCTATTATACCAGCTATATTATTATCTATTGCTATATACATAGGTGTTTTACCTTCACTAGCTAAATTATCTGATTGTATTTGTAAGTTTTCTAAACTTATATTTCTGTCATTCATAAGTTTTTTATTGCCAAGTAATACTTGATGATTGTCTATTTTAACTTCTATACCATGACCCGTTATAGAATTAAAGTTGCTTGGAGTTAAGAATTTAACTTTTTCTTCTTCGCCTTTTTTAACTATCGCTTCTCCAAGTGGATGTTCTGAACCTTTTTCTGCACTTGCTGCTATTTGTAAAAGTTCTTTTTCACTTATTATCTTTGTAGTTATTATATCTGTTACAACAGGTTTACCTTCTGTTATAGTACCTGTTTTATCAAATATTATAGTATCTATTTTATGAGCAGATTCTAATGCTTCTCCACCCTTTATTAATATACCGTTTTCTGCACCTTTACCAGTACCAACCATTATGGCTGTTGGTGTTGCAAGGCCTAATGCGCATGGACACGCTATAACTAAAACCGATATAAAAATTGTAAGTGAAAATACTAAATCTTTTCCACCTATGAAAAACCAAGCTAAAGCACTTATTAAAGCTATAGTTAAAACTGCTGGTACAAAATACCCTGATACTGTATCAGCTAATTTTGCTATAGGAGCTTTTGTACCTTGTGCATCTTCTACTAATTTTATTATTTGAGCTAATGCTGTATCACTTCCTACTTTATCAGCTTTAAATTTTATATTACCATTTTTATTAATACTTGCTCCAGTTACTCTATCTCCAACTTTCTTTTCAACTGGCATACTTTCCCCTGTTAACATAGATTCATCAACTGATGTATGTCCTTCTGTAACTATACCATCTACAGGTATTTTGCTACCTGGTTTAACAACTATTATATCTCCTTCTTCAACTTCATCTATAGGAATTTCTATTTCTTCGTTATTTTTAACTACTATGGCAGTCTTTGGTTGAAGTCCCATAAGTTTTTTAATAGCTTCTGATGTTTTACCTTTAGATCTTGATTCTAAATATTTTCCAAATAATATTAAAGCTATTATTATACCTGCACTTTCATAGTATAATTGATGATGATGACCTGACATAGTCATAGTATCTGTACTTGCTAATTGAATTGTTGTGTATATACTATATAAAAGTGCTGCAGCTGTTCCTACTGCAACTAAAGAATCCATATTAGGACTTTTTGCAAGCATTGCTTTAGTACCATTAATATAGAATTTATATCCAGCACCTACTATCGGTATAACTAATATTAATTGAATTAATGCATAGTTTAAAGTATTAGTCATAGGATTTATAAATTCTGGTATAGGTAGTGGTCCAAATGGTTTTGGCATCATAGGTCCCATAGCTATATATAATAATGGTATTGCAAATATTATTGATATTATAAGTTTAGTTTTTAATACCTTTAATTCCTTTTCTTTTCTTAATCTATCTTCATCTATAGCTTCTTTTTTAGCTTCATCTACAACTTTATATCCAGCTTTTTCTACTGCACCTTTGATTTGTGAAATTTTTACTTTTGATGGATTATAATTTATAGTTGCTTTATCTGTTGCTATATTTACATTTACACTTTCTATTCCATCAAGTTTTTTTATATTTCTCTCTACTGCTTTAGCACAAGATTGACACGTCATTCCTTCTATTTTTATATCTAACTTTTTATTTTCCGACTTTATTCCATAACCTGCTTTTTCAACAGCAGATTTTATATCATCAAAGCTAACCTTATTTTTATCATACTGTATAGTCATTTTTTCGGTTGCTATATTTACATTTTGATCTTCTACCCCATCTATTTTTTTTACTGCTCTTTCAACAGCCTTAGCACAAGATGCACAAGTCATACCTGTTATTTGGTAGCTATCTTTTTGTGTATTTACATCCACTAGTATTCACCATCCTTATTTAATTTTTTATTATAATGTTTCTCATCTTACAAGGTAATTATACTACATTATACCCCCTATAGGTATTTTAAAACAATATTTTTTTAAACAAAATAAAAAGCACAGAGTTTTATGCTCAGTGCTAAAGGTATACTTTATATTAAAATTTCTATTTGACCTAGTGATTTTTCCTTACCATCACTTCCGACTCTAGTCATTATATATATCTCATGAAAATCACTTTTTGGTTTTATATTATTATTTTTAATATAGTCCATAATTATATCATAATACTTTCCTGAATCTCTGTAAGCATCATCAAAATACATAGTTAAATAATTCCCTTTAGGTATAGATACTATATTTTCATCTTTATATGCTACATCTTCTCCTAAATTTATCATTACATTTTTATATACTATATTTCCATTAAATTTTATATCTTCATAAGATGTAGTAAAAGATATTTCAGCATTTACATTTTCATAATCTCTTTCCACTTCTAATAATACCTTACTTAAATTTATTTCAAATTCATCTGTATATCTGTCTTTGTAATTATATATTTTAAATTTTCGTTCTTCATTATGTTTTACAAACACTTTATTTATACCTTGTACTAATGAAAATCCAATCTTATTTTCAAGGGATTCAATTTTATTTTTAATATTTTCTAATTCTTTTATCTTTTCATTAATTATTTTCTTTTGATTTCCTAATATATCAAATATAGATTCTAAAGATGTATAGTTATTTGTAACTTCTTTAATTTCATCTAGTGACATACCCATAGCTTTACACTGTTTTATTAAGTATATAGTATTAAAATCTTTCATCGAATAATATCTATATCCTGTCTCTTTGTTTGTATATGACGGTTTAAGTAGCCCTACCTTTTCATAATGCCTTAGCGTTTGAACTGATATATTATTTAATTTAGCCATCTGTCCAATTGATAAATACTTCCCCATTTAATCACCTCTAATGTATTTTAACATATAAAAGCTACTCTTATTTAAATAAGAGTAGCTTTTATTATATTAAATATTAGAAAGATCTTCAATTGAAATATTACTTTCTATTTTTGAATTTTCATTTTCATTTATAACTTTAGCAGTGTATCGTTTAACATTTGCAATTATATACATAACTATAAATGTTATAGATTCTGAAACTAATACACTTGACCATATACCATTTAATCCAAATAATTTAGGTAATACTATTAAACAAATTGGTAAAAATACCATTGATCTAAACAAACAAATTAAATTTGAGAATTTTGGTATTTCTATAGCTTGATAGTAAACTAAAGTGTTTAAGTTTATACTACCTATTATATAAGCTAAACATGCTATTTTTATACCATGATATCCAAGTTTAGCTATTTGAGCATCTGTTGTAAATATACCAACTATACTTCTACCAAATACAAAACATATTAAAGCTGCACTTATACTAACTATAAGTGAACACTTACAGTTTATGCTATAAAACTTTAACATTTTCTTAGAATCTCTTCTACCGAAATTGTAACTTATAAGTGGTTGTGCTCCAAATGTTAATCCTAGTAAAACCATATATATATTTGTAGTTATATAGTTTATTATACTATATGTTGATATACCTATTTCTCCCATAAAGTTTGATAAAGCTATATTGTGTAAAAATACTATTATAGAGAAACTTGCCTGACCAAAAAATGATGGGAATCCTACATTTAAAACTTCTTTTATAGTAGCTTTGTCTAAAGATGTATTTCCAAAGCTTAAATATCCTCTTTTCTTTATAAAATGAGGAAGTAATATAAGTACTGTAACTATTTGACCTAGACCTGTAGCTATTGCTGCTCCTTTTATACCCATAGCTAGAGGGAATATAAATACATAATCAAGTACTACATTAGTTATAGCTCCTGCTATCGTTGAAACCATTGCAAGCTTTGGTCTATTATCATTTCTAACAAAGCTATTAAGTACTATACCTACTAAGTTAGGTGTACAAAATATTGCATAGTATAAAAGATAGTCTGCTGCTAGTTGTTCTAAATTTTTAGTTGCTCCTAACATTCTTACTATAGGTTTATTAAATATTATACATACTAAACTTGTTGCTATACTTATTATTAATAATAGTTTAAATACTTGTCTAAATATGTCTACTGCTTTATCTACTTCATCAGCACCTACATTTTTAGATACTAATGCTCCTCCACCTACTGCTAACATACTTGCAATTCCAAATAATACAACAGTAAAAGGAAGTACTATATTTACAGCAGCTAAAGCTGAACTTCCAACACCTTGACCTACAAAAATCCCATCTATAACAGTATATAATGACGATATAAACATTGCCAATGATGATGGAATGGCATAACTTAAAAATTCTTTAACCATATTATACCTCCTATAATTTTTCCTAAGTCAAATTATAAAGTCTATAGTAGGTATAGAGTCAATAAGATTTGTTTATTTTTTAAGTTTTCTAACAAAAATTAAAAGCTCACACCTTATTTTTGGAGTGAACTTTTAATTTTTAGTATATTTTTGTTATTTACGATTATCATCATTTAATGTAAATAAAGTATATATAGAATATAAACCAGCTAATCCTACCAGTGTAAATATACTTTTACTTACCACTGAATATGTTCCACCAAATAAATTTCCTACAAAGTCTAATCCAAATAAACCTATAGTTCCCCAGTTTAAAGCTCCTATTATAACTAATACTAATGCTATTTGTCTTAATAACATAATATCACACTCCTTGTGAAATTTTTCTTTGAGTTAGTATTTCCAGTATTTATTTAAATATTCCATTTTTTATAAGATTTCTGTAATTTTATTAAGTCTTAAAATATATGTTAAAATAATATTGGTAGTAAAATATATTTTATTAATGGGGGTTTTTTATGTTTATTAAAAATGAAAGTTTAGTCGATAAAGCCAAATATTCTAAGAAACTACCTAATTTAATTTGGGCTATAATTTTAGCTTTAATATTTTTAAATGTAGGTTCTATATTAGGCTCTATTCTATCTATGCCAATTGCTTTAATTTTGGAGATTAATCCATTTTTCAAACCTAGTTTAAATTTTATAATTTTATTTTCTTTTTTATTTAGTTTTATCGGTGCATCTTTATTAGTATTTTTTAGAGTTGTAAAAATAGAAAAAAGAAAAATTTCTTCTATTGGCTTTTCCAAGGAAAAATGGCTTATAAAGTACATTATAGGATTTTTAATAGGATTAATATTGATGGGATTAGTTGTTTTAATTTTGTATTTATTTGGATTTGCTACAATAAATAAAACTTCAAATCAACCAATAGGTAAACTTGCCTTAGTCAACATATTTGTATTATTAATTGGATGGATAATTCAAGGTGGTACAGAAGAAATCGTTACTAGAGGATGGCTTATGAATGTTTTAGGTGCTAGATATGGTATAAAATTTGGTTTATTTATTTCTTCTGTATTATTTGGAGCTTTGCATTTATTTAATCCTAACGTAAATTATATAGCAATTTTAAACATAATATTAGTTGGGTATTTGTTTGGTTTATATGTAATAAAAACCAATGACCTTTGGGGAGCTTGTGGTATTCACAGTGCTTGGAATTTTGCTCAAGGAAATTTATTTGGATTTGAAGTTAGTGGTTTAGATATCAATGTAGGAAGCTTATTTGACTTTAATCTAACTGGAAATAGTCTTATTTCAGGTGGTTCTTTTGGTCCTGAAGCAGGTCTTTGTTCTACACTTATTTTGATTTTAGGTATAATAATTATACTTTTTCTTGATGAAAAAGGTGTATTTAATAAATATAATTAAGAACAATAAAGCACTTACTTTAAAAAGTAAGTGCTTTATTGTTCTTAATTATATTTATTTAAATTTTCCCATTCTCCATTTTCTAAAAACATCTTTGCCTTACTATCAGCTCTAGCCACTAAGTCTTTATCATATCCCATAAATCCTAATAATTTAATAGCATTTCTAGTTTCAGCACGACCATTATGAAGCTTGTAATCAAATTTAATATCATCATCTGTTATAGTCTCTTCAAAATGGTAATTATCAAATAAATCTTCAAGTATATAGGTAAGCTCTACATCATGAGTTGCTGCAAAACATATAGTATTATCATTTCCTATACTTTTTAAAACCTCACTTGATGATGCTATTCTTTCAACTGTATTTGTTCCTCTAAGAATTTCATCTACAAAACATAAGCAAGGTATATCATTATTTATACTATCTAATATCCTTTTTAAAGATTTAATTTCAACTATATAATAACTTTCGCTACTATTTATATCATCTTTTAGAGCCATAGATGTATATATATTAAAATATGATGATTTATATTCTTTTGCAAAACAAGTATATATAGTTTGAGCTAATATAGCATTTATAGCTACTGTCTTTATAAAAGTAGATTTTCCAGAAGCATTAGATCCTGTAAGTAGTACACCTCTTGAAAAATTCCCGCTGTTTAGTGCTGGATTTTTTATAAGTGGATGATAAATTTTTTCAAATTCTATATAATTTTCTTTTTTTGATTTTGATTTAGTAAGTATCGGCTTAGTATAAAAACTTAAACTATCTCTAAAAGATGCTATAGCTGTTAAAGCATCTATCATTCCAACATATTCATATATAGCTTTTAAATCTTCTTTATTTTTTATAATAGTATTTTTGACTTTCTCATAAGTTTTTAATTCTTTTAAAAAAATTAAATTTGCATACTCAGAAAATACATCCATATCACTCATTATAGATTTAGTTTCACTTCCAACACTTTTTCTTTTTATATGCTTAACATTATTTAAGTTTATTTCTACACTATCTACATTTTCTTCTATTTCTTTAATATTCATATTTTTTATTTTATTAGCTACGTTTATAATGCTTATGATATAGCTAAATCCACTAGCATCATAATTTTTAACTTTACTTCGTTGACTTATGAATACATTTAATACTGCAAGTCCTATAGTTAGCACCAAACACATAGGATTTATAAGAAGTAATAATAAACTAAGTGTTGGTAGCCATGATAGTAATCTATATTTTAATAGTTTACTTTTACTATCATCAGCTTCATTAAATAAACAATTAGTTATATATAATTCATCGCTTTTTCCAAGTTTACCTAACATAAGCTGTATAGCTTGTCTTTCTTTTTCATTATTTCTAAAATAATCTATAACTTTATCTCTTTTAATTAAAACTTCTTTATTATATAATGGCTTTCTTAATATATCATATAATACTTCTTGTCCTGCTGTGCATTGAGTATTGTTTATCTTCTTAAATACATCATCCATATTTAAATCGTTCCAAGTTATATTATCTATTGTATTTTTTTCATTTTTATTTCTAAAATAACTTGATACATTATTCATTTTTATAATTACTTCATCTAAGTCCATTTCTTTTCCATACTGATTTATTATATTTAACTTTATGTACTTTAATCTTCTCATATTTTCAAATATGGCAAAGATAGTTCCTATTAATAGTATTGCTACTGCTCCTACTAATAATTTTAAAATTTCAATTCCCATTTTTTCACAACCTTTTTATTTAGCTATTTTTAGATTTTAATTCTTTTATTTCTTTTATTATATTAATAAAATCTTTGTTATCTTTTATTTCATCAAAATCTTTTAATAAACTCATTATTAAAAACTCATATGCATCATAAGCATTTGTATTATCTTCTACTTTATCTAATTTATCAAAACACCATTTAGTATTTGGACTTTTAAACTTATTTAAATTGTACTTTCTAACAATTACCATCATTTCCTTTAAAGTATTTATAGCTTTTTCTATATCCCCTTGTCTTAAGTATATATGTGCTAAACTCATGAAGCTTAAGTATGTCATTTGTTCATCGTCAAATATTTTTTTAATCTCTATAGATAATTCAAAGTATTTTTGAGCTTTATCAAAATCAATATAATCTAATTCTTTTCCATCTTTGTAATTATAATAGTTTGTTCCAAGTGCTATAGCTGCTCCCATAGCTTCTATTAATGCAGTTTGCAAATTTTCTTGCATTAATTTTCTTGCTTCTTCTACTTTGCCTTGTTCAGTATATATAATAGGTAGTACCATATTGGGATTACAAGTTGGTTTATATATCTTTTTTATAGCTTCTTCTGCTTTATCAGCTTGATTTTTTAACAAATATTGACTACTTAGTAAAGTTAGAGATGCTTCCTTAACTTCCATATCTTTAGTATTTTTAACAGAGTTTTCTAGTATCTTTATACTATATTCAACTAAGTTTTCTCGTACATTTTCATCAGTTATTTTTGCATAAGCCATAACATGAAGTCCTGCTAGTCCATAATGTAATTTATAATTTGAAGGATATTTTCTTATATATTTTTTATGTATATTTAAATATCTATCTATATCTGAGTTTATAATATAAGCTTCACATTCTTTAATTATTTTTATTATTTCACTATCTTCTAATTCTGCTTTGTAGTTTAGTAGATTATCTATGGTAACTTCAAACAAATTAGCTAATATAGGTAGTATAGTTATATCTGGATAAGTTGTACCACTTTCCCATTTTGATATAGCTGGAGTTGATACACCTACATACTGAGCTAAATCTTCTTGTGTCATACCTTTGTCTTTTCTAAGTTTTTTTATAACTTCTCCTATTTTTAAGCTTTCCATGTCCTTTCCCCCTTTGATACTATATAATTAGTATATATTACCTTTTAAGGATAAACAATTTACTAAAATTTAACTTTTGTTCAAATTTATTAACTACAAGTTAATTATTAAACAAAAAAAACTAGCTACTTTAAGCTAGTTTTTATTTATTATCTGTAATATTGATGCAAGGTGAATTTCTCTTAAACCTAAGTTCACTTTTATAAATATGACTAAATAATATAACTGCTATTATATAAAATCCTACTGTAAAATAATATGGAACAGTATACGATATATTTTCCATTAAAAATCCCCCAATAGCTATTCCTATGGCTCTACTTATATTACTTGATAAAGATATTAAACTACTCATATTAGTTCTTTCTTTATCTGAAACCATTTCCATTGATAAGTTTTGTATTAATGGCATAGCCATATTCATAAGTCCATTTCTCATAAAAAATGATATCGTTATTATAATTATTCCCTGAGGAAAAGCAATTGATAATAAAAATGGTATAGATAATAACTGACAAATAATAACTGATTTAACTTTTCCAAATTTTGATGACATAAAAGGAATAACAATACCACCTATAATACATCCAAACTGAGATATAGAAAGTATAGTTCCAACGATACTATCTTCTATATTCATTGAATATTTTAAATAAACACTAAAAAATGGAACTATTATTCCTGCACCTATGCCTATTAAAAATTGATATATCATAAAATTTGCAACTTTTTTATTGAATATAGATACATATCCCTTAAAGCAATCTTTTAAACTTCTAGGCTCTAAGTTTTCTGGTTCTTTCATAAAATATATAGGAACTAACGCTATTATAGATAAAATTGCAGATATTATAAATACATACTTTATAGCTTCACTTGATGTAAAGTAATTGCTTAAGTAAGAAGACATTACGCCTCCTAAAAATGATGCACTCATCATACCAGCATTAGATATTATAAAATTTGTACTAAATACAGAAACTCGCTCTTTTTCTGTAGTATTTTCAAGTATATACATTCCTTCTGCAGTTGATTTCATACTCATACCAAATCCATTCATTATTGCCATAACTACTATTAAAATTGGATTATTAACAAGTACTATAAAACTAGATCCAATAGCTATACATATAAAACCTAAGTAAAAGCTTTTCTTTCTACCTATTCTTTCTATTAAGTAAGCACTTAGTATAGATGCTATTGCTATTGAAAAAGTGTTAATTGAAAGTATATTTCCAACAAATTGTTCTTGATATCCTATTTCTTTTAGATATATCCCCACAAACATATTAAAAATTCCCATAGCAAAAGAAGCTATAAGATTTATAGCAAGAAATAATTTAATATTCTTACTGAGCTTTACCTTACCCTGATTTCCCATAAATCCCCCTCTTCTCATTTTCTTTTTGTCTATCCCAATATAAGTGTATTCTTTTTTTTGAATTTTTTCAATAATCATGTGATATACTTTATCTAAAAAGGGGGATAAATTTATGAAAGATATAATAATAGAAACAGATAGGTTGATTTTAAGAAAAATTTCAGAAAATGATTATAGAGAAATTGCTAATATACTTCAAGATATTGAAGTTATGTATGCCTGGGAAAAGTCTTTTTCAGATGAAGAAGTTAGAAATTGGATAAATGAAAATTTAAAAAGATATGATAATGAAGGATATAGTTACTTTTTAGCTTTAAATAAAAATGATAATAAAGTCATTGGTGTAATGGGGCCTTTAATTGAATATATAAATGATGATTCATTTATAGGTGTAGCATACATACTAAATAAAAATTCATGGGGATATGGATATGCAACTGAAGGTATTAAAGCTTGTATTGATTATGCTTTTTCTAACCTTAATGCTAATAAAGTTATTGCTCAAATAAGACCTAGTAATATTAATTCTTGTAATGTAGCAAATAGATTAAATATGAAAATACAAGATAGTTATATAAAAATATATGATAATAAAAAAATGAAACATCTAATTTATTGTATTGATAAAAATGAATATCTTAAATTAAAATCATCAAACTTTTAATTTAATTTAAAATTCAAATAAAAAAAGAGATACTTTTATAAAAATGTATCTCTTTTTTAGATTTAATCATGTATAGCATCTTTTATTTTTTTGCTCATAAGTTCCATATACTTTTCTTTTTTAGATTCATATTCTTTATATGAATCTACATTTTTACAAATATCATTTATTATTTTTTTAGTTATATTTTTTATACTATCTAAATTTTCCTCATATACAATCTCAATAGAATCAATTTCTATTAAAGTATCTACAACTTTCATATATATGTCATTTAATATATGTTTACTGTTAGTATTAAATTTTAACTCAAGTTTTGCTTTATGTTTTATAGAAACTACTTTTTCTTTTATAAATAAAATAAAGTTTTCAAAGTCTTTTTTATTGTTAAGTGGCTCTACTTCAAATAGTATTCTAAAAAATAAATTCCATATAAACTCACAGTTTAACTTAGGTATTATAAAATTTCCAAGTCTTTCGCAAAATTCATCTTCAAATTTTGGAAGTTTCCCAAATCTTATTTTTGAATTAAAATCAATATCCTTTTTAGAAATTTCATTTATTCTTATAAGCCCTTGTATGGTAGTATCTTCTTTAAAATCTACACCTTCATTATTTTTATTAAAAGAATAGTTTATTATAGTTTCACAAGGTTTTTTAAAGTCTATTATAAAACCTATATTTTCTTCCATCTTTTCAGCAAATGTATCATAAGCTATTTTTGCTAAAAACTTTTCCATGGATTTTTGCTGTGATGCTTTATCTTTAGTTGTTGTTGAACTAAAAGTTTTAGAAACTGACAACAATTGATTATCAATCATTGTCAAGTTGTTTTTTATAGATGCTAATACATCACTTAAAAATTTATCCATCATTAAATAAGCATTATTTTTGTAAATAACATTATGCTCTATATCGCTCCAAAATATGTTTACCATTGATTTTATTTGTATTTCAAAACTAATTTTTTTATCACTATATAAAAATAATCCATCTATTCTATATATTTCAAATCCATTTTTTTGCTTTCTTGGCTGTTCTTTATCAAGTCTTATTCTTATATTTTCATTTTCTTCATTATAATAATAAATATTATCTTCTGTTTTATTAAAATAATTTTTTAATAATTTAAATTTCTTTCTTTCTTCTTCTATAAATCTACATTCTAATCTAACACCTATTAAGTCTGATAAATTATGTATCAATTCTTTAGGATTTTTATATTTTTTTAAATATTTATTTCTTATTATTTTTTCTCTTAAACTATATTCAGACTTTACTCTTGAATTAACATTTAGATACTCTTGTTCATATTCATTAAGTATATTTTCAAAGTAAACTATCAATTCTTCTGATAACATATTAAGGGTAGGTGTTATTTCTTTAAGTATTTCTATTGATTCATCTATATATTCAAATTCTCTCAAACTCATACTAAGTTCTCCTTGATGTCCTTTTTATATATCTAAATTTTACACAAAAATGTTAATTTAATCAAATAACGAAATTGTTATATGTATGTAATTTTGTTGAATAAAAACTTAATCTAAATTATTATAAGTGTAGTATAAATTTTTAAATGCCTAAATTATAGGAGGATTTAATAAATCTATATGTGTATTAGTTCTTACTACTTTTAATGATGATGAGTATATTAAAAATGCTATGAAATTTGGAGCTTCTGGTTATTTATTAAAAGATAGTTCAGATGAAGTTTTGTATGAATGGATAAAATCTAGTTTTTATGGTAATGTAGTACTTGATAAAAGTGTTATAAGTAAGATTATTTTTAATGAAAGCAGTATATGTGTAGATAAAGTTATCAAAGAATCTAATTTGACACAAAAAGAGATAGATATTATCTCTTTAATAGCTAATGGGCTTACCAATAAAGAAATAAGTGAGAATTTATATTTATCAGAGGGTACTATAAAAAATAATATAACTAATATTATATTTAAATATAATAAATTATTATGTTTAATTTCTTAGTGGGGTTTGCCTCTGTTTACAAACTTTTTCTTTTTCTTCCAATATATCTCTTCCTTTTCTAAAATAAAAAGTTAGTGAGAAAAATATAGTGAGTAATTCTGCTATAGGTATAGCTAACCATATTCCATTTACACCTATAAATCCTGGAAGTATTGTTATTGTAGCTACTACGAATATAAGTGATCTTAGTACTGATATTATTGCAGATACCTGCCCATTTCCTATTGCTGTAAAGTATCCAGACATAAATACATTAAGCCCTATAATTAAAAATCCATAAGAGAATAATTTAATACCTGAAACAGCAATTTTATATACTTCTAAATCCTTTGTAAATAATCCTATTATATTTTTTCCTAAAAACATTGAAATTAAAAATATAACCACAGAACTCCATCCAATAGTTACAAAACTATGTCTTAAACTTTCTTTTATTTTTTCCTTATTTTTAGCTCCAAAGTTATAACTAATCATAGGAGATATTCCAACTGCTACTCCAAAGTATACTGCTATAAAGAAATAGTACATATAAATTATAATAGACATTGCTGCTATTCCATTTTCTCCACTAAATGATAGTATACTTTTATTAAATAAAAATGTAGTTATACCTGTTGATAGTTCTGTAAACATTTCTGAACTTCCATTATAGCAAGAATTAAATAAAGCTTTAAAATCTACTTTTGGTTTTGTAAATTTTAAAAGTGATTTACTTCCTTTAAAATAAAATAATCCTACTAGTGCTGATAAAGTTATTGCTATATATGTTCCTAGTCCAGCTCCTGCTATTCCCATTTTTAATACTACTATAAATAAAAAATCGAAAACTACATTTAAAAATAATCCTAAACTAGACATTAAAAGTGCTACTTTAGGGCTTCCATCTACACGAGTGTAATACTCAAAGTATAATTTAAACATCATAGGAATTGTCATAAGTACAGTTATTAGTCCATAAGATTTTGCATATGGTAATAATTTTTTAGTTGTTCCTAAAAACATTAATATAGGTTCTAAAAATATTACACCAAAAACAGTAAGTACTATACCTATAATAAGTAATGTAACTGTTATAAATGAAAATAGTTGATTAGCTCCAATTTTATCTTTTTCACCAAGTTTTATACCCACTAATGCTCCAGAACCTGTAGCTAACATTACTGCTATACCAAATACAACACAAGTTATTGGTATAACAATATTTATTGATGCTAAAGCATCTGAGTTTACATATCTTGATACAAAAAATCCATCTATAGTTGTATAAAATGATAAAAATATCATTGTAATAATTGATGGCAATACATATCTTAAAAACTGCCTATAATTTTGTTTTTTAGCAAATACATCTTCCATTTTTACACCTCTATTATTTTTAAATAATTGATATTGCTTGACATTAATAATTGTGAAGGATATAGTAACTATATTGTCAAGAAAAATTTAAAATAAAAATGGCAGGTGTTATATATGAAATTTACAGTAGGTGAGTTAGCAAAGCTTCATGGTATGAGCAAACAAACATTAATATATTATGATAATATAGATTTATTTAAACCTAATATTGTTGATGAAAATAATGGTTATAGATATTATACTTCAGAACAATTAGAAGTTTTAGATAGCATTTTAATTTTAAGAGAAATCGGTATACCTATAAAAGAAATAAAAGAGTTTTTAGTTAAAAGAGATGATAATAAAGCACTACATCTTTTAAAACAGCAAAAAATAAAATTAGATGAACAAGTTAAAAACATTCAAAGAACTATTAAAAGGCTAGAAAATAAAATAGACACAATAGAAAGTTTAGATAATTATAAAAATGATGTTTATTTTGAAGAAATGGAATTAGAATATTTAGTTTTACAAAAAGTTGAATCTCCTTTTGACCTTTTGCAAACTGATATAGCTTTTAAAAAGTTGTTAACAACTGTAACTAACAATAAGTACCCTTACTATTATCAGTTGGGAACTATAATTTCTCTTGAAAATTTATTGCTTAAAAAATATACCACTGCTGATTCTGTGTTTTTTCCACTTTATAAAAAATTAAAAGGTGAAAATGTTATTGAAAAGTCTAAAGGACTTTATGCTGTAGCTTTGCACAAAGGTGAATATTCAAATATAGGTAAAACTTACGAAATTTTAATAAACAATATTAATAAAAATAATTATGAAATAATTGGACCTTCTTTTGAATATGGTATTTTAGATAGTTTAACATCTTATACTTCAAAAGATTATA
Organism: Paraclostridium tenue; assembly: GCF_039521565.1. Taxonomy (NCBI): domain Bacteria; kingdom Bacillati; phylum Bacillota; class Clostridia; order Peptostreptococcales; family Peptostreptococcaceae; genus Paraclostridium; species Paraclostridium tenue. The sequence goes on along the minus strand of NZ_BAAACP010000008.1, from coordinate 96,055 downwards.
TAACTAAAATTGTTATTCCTGTCAAAGCGAAATTTTAAATAAAATAACCTTACAAAAGTTATTAAACTTAATTATTTATTTAACTTTCTACATTACTTTAAAAGTGACTTAGGTCACTTTTTTTAATGACTTAATGTAATAGATATTGCTTTTTTACTTTTATATAATGTTATTAGAATTAATAAATAAATATTTTAATAACATTATTATGAGTATTATAAAAATTAAAAGTTATATTTTTAATTTAATAGCTATACTTCTTATAGGACTTGTATTTGTTACTGCTGGAAGCTTTAAATTAATAGAGTTTGCTAAAAATTAATAAAAAACTCCATTATTTTATGGAGTTTTTTTAATTTATCTTATATATTTAATTATAAATAAAATATGCAAATATTTTTCTTAATTAATTTAAATATCTATAATTTTTCTACTAACATGGTCCATATTCCTATCTCTTTAAATCCTAATTTGTGGTATACTTTTCCTGCCTTTGGATTATCATAAAATAAACATAAAAACTTATTTCTTTCTAGTAAATCATTACATAATTTTGATAAACATTTACTCATATATCCTTTTTCTCTATATCCTTTTCTAGTTGCTACACCTACTATCATTGCAGATTTACTATTTTCTGCGACTACTTGTGCCATAGTTATTATTTCTTTATCATCATTTTCTATATAATAAACTATTTTACTATTGTCTTGTATCCTATCTCTTATAGTATCAACACTATCTTTTACATTAAATTCTTCTATTGTTATTAATAAATCATATATTCTCTTTGCATCTTCTTCTTTCCCAAGTTTTATACTATCATCCCATGGTAGAAGTTTTTTATTATCTCTTAGTTCACAAAAGTAAGTAGGCTTTTCTTCATAATCATCTATTACATCTTTGAATTTCTCTATTATAGTATCTTTTCCTGATATAATTTTATTTCCTTTATATGATTTTATGATTTCTTTAAATTCTGATACATCTTCATTTAAGTTCTCTATATATGGAACGAAGTTATTTGTAAATCTTAATAAAACACCTTTTAATTTATTTTCATCGTCAAACTTTCCCCAAACATCTTGAAAATCTTTATCAAATCCATATTGTTCAATATCACCTATTATAAATAAATTTATACTAGGTTCTTTTGCTACATAATTTAAAACTATATCTTTATGCTCATTATTTAACTTTAAAAGCATATTATCCTCTCCTAACTTTAAATATATAGCTTATATATATTCTTTAACTATAAATAATATCCTTTAAAATATATAGTTGCAACAAAAAAATAGCTATGCAAAAGCATAACTATTTCCATTTTTCAAGTACATCTAGCATAAATTTTTTTATATCTATATTATATACATTTTTTAAATGCTCTCCATTAAATACATCTTTAGAATTTCCATAACAAATTATTTCTCCATGATTTAATAAACAAACATCGTCACTAAAATAGTGAACTAAATTTAAATCATGAATTACTCCAATAACTATTTTGTTTTTTTCTTTGGTCCACTTTGATAAATGTTGTAGTAATTCTATTTGATATTTTAAATCAAGGTGATTTGTAGGTTCATCTAATAATATTACATCTGGGTCTTGAGCAAATGTTCTTGCTAAAAATACTCTTTGTAATTGTCCTCCACTTAATTCATTAATATGCTTGTCTTTTATATCTAAAAGACCTACTTTATCAATAGAATCTAAAATAATATCTTTGTCTTTTTTACTTAAAGAATTAAAAATGCCTTTTGAATGAGCATATCTTCCAAGTGCAACAGTTTCATATATAGTATAGGGAAAATAAATTTGAGTTATTTGGCTCATTAGCCCTACTTTTTTTGCAAGTTCTTTTCTTGAAAAATTGCGAACTTCCATATTATCTATTTTTATACTTCCTTTGTAATCTAAGATATTTGCTATAGATTTTAAAAGTGTACTTTTACCACATCCATTAGGTCCTACTATACAAAGATTTTTTCCTCTTTCAACTTTAAAATTAACATTTTTTATGATAAAAGTATCATCATACCCACAATAAAGATTTTTTACTTCTAGCATTTTATCACTTCTTTCCTTTGCTAAAGTACACATATGCAAAGAATGGTGCACCTATTATAGCTGTTATTGCTCCAACTGGAAGTTCTGCTGGGGAAATAATAGTTCTTGCTATTAAATCTGTTATAACCATTAATGAACCTCCAAATACAAAAGACATTGGTATAACGTATTTATGTTTTGAACCAAATATTTTTCTTACTACATGTGGTGCTATTAAATCTACAAATCCTATAGTCCCACTTAGAGCTATTGCACTTCCTGTTAAAACTGCAGTAAATATAAATAAATTTTTCTTAACTTTACTTGTATCAACACCTACTGCTTTTGCTTGTTCTTCTCCAAATGTTAATATATCCATTTCCTTGGTATATTTTAAAACTCCTATGATACCTATTATTAAAAATGGAATTAATGCTTTTACATATGACCATCCCTTCATAGAAAAACTACCCATTTGCCAAAGACTTATACTTTTTATATCTTCACTAAAAATTGCTGTAAGTGTTGTAAGTAGTGCATTTACAAATAGTGAAAATACCATACCTGCTAGTATAATAGTATTATTTGACATAGTTTTATCTATTTTAGAAGAAAAAATTACTACGGCATATACTGTTAATAATCCACATAAAAAACCTATCACAGGAAGAGTTAATTGCCCGAGAAATGGTATTGATATACCAAGAATTATAACAAGACCTGCACCTAGTGAAGCTCCTGAAGATACTCCTAGTGTATAAGGAGATGCTAATTCATTTTTTAGAATTGATTGAACTACACAACCGCTAACACCTAAGCAACCTCCTACCATAAATGCTAGTAGTACCCTTGGTAGTCTAAGTAACCATATTATTGACATATCTTTTGGGTCTATTCCTTCTTTTAAAGGTGTATTAAATATCTTATTAAGTATTATACTAATAGTGTCTAATACATGAATATTGGAACTCCCTATGGAAGTTCCAATACTAAATATTAGAAATACTAACGGTATTGATAGTATCACTAATTGTTTATTTTTGTTTTGCATATGCATCTGGATTTATAAACTCCGCCATTTGTTTTAATGCTTTTACTATATTTTGAGATGGTCTAGAAGATGAATTTGTATCTACTAAATATACTTTCCCATTTTTTACTGCTGCTATGTTTTGCCATCCTTCACGGCCTTTTATTTCTTTAACTGCATCTGGAACATAATTTACATTAGTTAATATTACATCTGGATTTTTTTCTATTACAGATTCTGCACTTGGTGATACCCATCCATTTTGGTCTACAAATATATTTTCTCCACCAACTAAGTTTATCATTTCATTTAAGAATGTTGCATCTCCAAAGCTATATAAGTTTGGTGAAGGCCCTATTTCAAAGTATACTTTTTTCTTAGTTTTTATAGTTTTTCCTATTTTAGCTATTTCGTTAATTTCATTTTTCATGTTATCAACTATTTTTTGACCTTTTTCTTTAGTTCCTGTTATGTCAGCTATAAACATTATATCATCATATATACCATTTATGCTTGTACTACTTGGTATATAAGCAACGCTTATACCAGCTTCACTAATAACTTTAAATGGATCTTGTCCTTTTTCAGTTTTATTATGTCCTGATGCTATTATCATATCTGGATTTAATGATATTATTGCTTCAGGATCTGGATTTGAAAAATCTATTAATTTAATGTTTTTAGGTAAACCTGCTACATCAGCAGAATATTTATCTACAGCAACCAATTTATCAGCTAATCCTAATTCAACTAATATTTCTGTATTTGATGGAGCTGTTGATATTATTCTATCAACTTTAGCTGGAACTTTAAAATCATTTCCTTCTCTATCTTTTATTACAACATCTTTTTGACCACATCCAACAACAGCCATCATTACTACAAAAATACCTGTTATTAATGCTAAAATTCTTTTCTTCATTTCACTTCTCCTTACTTAAAATTTCTAAATTTTTACCACTTGTATAAATTAATTCATTTTAGTATATAGTTCTACATTTTATATTTATTTCCTTCTATATATGTATAATTTGGTAATTAACTTTTTATGTAAAATACAAAAAAAGCATACTAAGAGAGCATGCCTTTAAATTTTAATTTAAATACTTTAGTTATTATATAACTCTCAGAAGAAATTATATTTAAGTGTTTTTATATACTAACTTAGCTTTTTTAATTTATAAGTGGTTAATTAGACTTTATTTATTATATGCCCTTATATATGAAATTTAATCTAATTTTTTAAATTTAATTTCCATTTTTATCTATTTTTTCTGCTTCTTATAAAATCTATTATTATATATAAAACTATTAATACAGTTATTATTAAAACTACATCCATTATAATAGGTCTTATTCCAAGTCTGTATCCCATATATCTAAATGGATTATATCCACCAAATCCAAAAAATCCTCCGCCATAACTATGTGGTATATAGGTTCTTCTTGAACCTCTATAATCGTCATCATAATACTTTTTATTATTACTAGACTCTGATTTATCATTGCTATTTGTATTAGGTTTTGTGCTTGGCTTTGTGCTAAATTTTCCTGAGTCTGGTTTTATACTACTTGATTTTGGTTTTTTTATATCACTATCTGAGCTTTCACTTTTACTTTCTTTGGGTGTTGGCTTTGTGCTAAATTTTCCTGAGTCTGGCTTTAGACTACTTGATTTAGGTTTTATAGCATCTGATTTAGATTTTGATTTAAAACTACTTGAACTAGGCTTTGTCGTACTACTTTTTGATTTAAAACTCGACTTAAAACTACTCCCAGAACTAGGTCTATAACTACTTGTATTTGGCCTTGAACTTATCCTTGGCCTCGAACTATGCGAACTTCCTTTAGCAACTTGATATTCTAGTGTATTTTTTCCTTTTTCATATGTATTAGCATAGGCTTTATCAATTGAAAAACTAAATGCACAAGTTATTGTAAATATAAATAAAGTTAAAAAAAGGGTAATATTTCTTTTTAAATTCTTCATTATACATTTAACCCCATTTCTATAAACTTATTATATAGTCTATCTAAATTGCTATCATCATCTCCCTCTATTACAGAGTCATAACTTTCTTCACCTTTAAATTTATAGTATTGTAATAATTGCTGATTATCATTGTCTTTAGTATCAACTAAATATACATATCTATTTAAAGATCCATCTTCATTTTTTTCTATTAAGTATCCTTTAACATCAAATTTAAATTCTTCATCTTCATTATATAACGTTACAGTATCAGTTGATTTTGTAAAACAGAACTTTTCTTTATCACATTCATAAGTATATTCTAATTCCCTACAGTTTATGCATCTATTAAAAGGGCACTCACTTACACAGTTTATGCATTTGCATTTAGCACATTTATCAAGTTTATTTATAGATTCTCTTTTATCTTTAGTTAAATAAGCTTGAATTTGTGTATCAATATCTGGTCTTTTCTTAAATATTTTAGAAAATAAACCTTTATCTTCTTGTTCATCTTCTTTTTCTAATTTACTTAAAAAAGACATATATTCAGAAAGGTCATCTACTTTTCTAATAAAAACTCTTTTATTTAATTCTTTATCGCTTAAAATTTGTTTTAAATCATTTACAGAAAATACTAAATCAGTATATAGCTTATCATATTTTTTCTTTTCTTGTAGTATCTTTTCGTTCATGTCGTTTCCCTCCCCAAAAAGGTAGATAGCCTTTGACCATCTACCTTAAGTAGTAATTATTTATTCATTTCTCTTTTTATTCTCTCAAGTTCATCTTCAACTTTAGAGTCAACTACAGGTGAGTTATTTATATAATCATCAAGCATAGAATCTTCATTTTTTGGTTTCATATCTTCAAGTGCTTTACCATAACTTTCTTTTTGTTGAACTTTCTTTTCAAGTTCATCTAAGTTTATACCATGGTCATCACTAAGCCCTGATAATGTTTCATTTATTTCATTGTTTATTTCAGCAACATCAAGTCTTGTAGCTAATTCTTGTTTTTTAGATTTCATTTTAGATATTTCAAGTTCTAATTCTTCTATTTTAAACTTGATTTCTTGTATCTTTTTATCTTGTATTTGTATTCTTTCTACTGTTTGAGTTAATTTTTCTTGTATTTCTAATTTTTGTTTAACAAAACTTTGAGCTTTTTCATTATCTTCTTTTAATAAAGCTGCTTTAGTAGCTTGCTCATATTTATCTATTCTTTCTTCTAAAGTTTTCTTTTCATTTCTTATATTATCTACTGATGCTATAAAGTTTGCACATTGTTTTTTAGCATCTTGAAGTAATTTTTCTTTTTTATTAATTGATAACTCTAACATTTCTATTGGGTCTTCATGCTTTTCAATAGCTTTGTTAGCTTTAGCTTCTACAACATTTTTAAGTCTTTTAAAAAATCCCATTATTTTTTCATCTCCATTCATTTTATTAATTAACATTTAATTTACTTTTTTATCTTAAGTTAATTATTAATATATATAATATCATAAATTATAATGTTTTCCACAATAATTTAAATTTGTAATTATTTGTTATTTTTATCTTCTATTATTTTTAATAATTCTTGTATTTCTTTATCTTTTTCTTTTAATTTTTCTTCATATTCAGTTTTAACATCTTCTATGCTTTCACTTAATACATTTATTAAAGATGCCATTTCATCTGAGCTTCCTGCTATTCTATTTAAAAGCATTAAATTTTGTGCTAAAACTTCTGGTATTTGTTTATGTGAATATCTAAGTTGATGGTCTATTTCTCCATAACCTTCTTCAAATATTGTTCTAACTTGAATTTCAGCGATTATCTTTTGTGTAGTCGGGTAAGATTCTATTAAATAATGAACAGATCTATATCCTGATATTCTTGAACAAACTTCTATTCCTAGTTCTTCAAATTTCTTAGTATTATCTCCTTCACGTACATTTGAAACAATTTCAAGAACTTTCCACATACTAGTTATAAAATTATGTATTTCTTCCCAATCTTCTTTAAATATATGTATTACTCTTATACCAACTAAATCTGTTATTTCACTTTTATAATTATCTACTGTAAAATGAAAGTCTTTACCGTATTTTTTTCTTCTATCTTCTACTTTTCTTATTATCTTTTCTATTAAATGTTCTGGATCTTTAACTCTAGTTTTAACAGAATGAACTTTAGGGTGGCTTCTAAGTATTGTAGCTATTAATTCTGCTTGAGTTTCATAACTTTTTCTATATATTATATAGTCTTCATATATTTTTTCTATTTCATTCCAATTTATATTATTTTCTTTTAATTCTTCTTCGGTTATTTGATAATTTTTAAAAAATTCATCTTTTATTAGCATTGTAGCATCCTCACTTTTGATATTAATTCATCTATTATTATATATCAAAATATAAGTTTTTAACTATACTATTATTTTAATAATTATGCTTACTCCAAACATATGTTTGATTTTTTTAGTAAAAAGTGTTATTATATTATTATCTTATACTCAATTTTACATATATTTAATACAAGGAGGTAGTACTCATATGTATTCTAAATTATATTATAAGCAAGTTGAGATTTTAAACTTTATAAAATCATCAACTGCAAAAACAGGGTACCCACCTTCTATTAGAGAAATTGCTAAAGGCGTTAATTTAAGTTCTTCTTCTACTGTTTTTTGCCATTTGCAAAAACTTGAAAAACTTGGCTACATAGAAAGAAAGTCTAAGCAACCTAGATCTATAGTTATTTTAGATAATAAATAAATTATATTGTTTACTAGGTTTAAATTAATGTAAAATTTAATACTCTTTTAAATTAAACCTCATATTTTTTAGTTTATATGCTAAAATTATGAGGTTTAATTTTACTTATTTGTAAAAAATAACTATTATATCCTAAAATTTGCAAATAAATAGTTAACCCCTTATAATATTTAGTAGGGTTGTTATAAGAAAGGAAGTGAAATTTTTTTGACTCTTGCAGATAATAGCATTGAGGTTTTGAAGAATGTATTTATAATTCAAAGAATAATTGATCCTAAAAATAAAAGAATTATAAACTTTGATAATACTATTAGACCCACAGAAAGTCATAAATGTTATGATTATTGGAAAAATCAAACTCCATGTTCTAATTGTATCTCTATGAGGGCTTTAAATGAAAACGCTTCATTTACTAAATTAGAGACTTTAGGAGATAAAACATATATGATAATAGCTGCACCATTTAAATTAAATGAAAATAATTATGTTATTGAACTTATAAAGGATGTGACTAATGATACTATGCTTTCTCTTTACAAAGATAAAACAATTGACGAGCTCAAACGCGAAATAGATAGACTTAATACTATTGTGATTACAGATGAGTTGACTAAAATCTTTAATAGAAGATATCTAGATGAACATCTCCCAGTTGCTTTAGAAAATTTATCCAAATCAGATTTTTCAATTAGCTTAGTAATGTTAGATATTGATAAGTTTAAATCTATTAACGATACTTATGGGCATTTATGCGGTGATTATGTTATTAAAGAAGTTGCCCATTTATTAGATAATTATATTAAAACTTTTAATGGCTGGACTTGTAGATATGGTGGAGATGAATTTATAGCCGTTATCGAAAACGTTTCTGTCAGAGAAACTTATAAGATAATTAAGAATTTAAAAATTCTTATTAAAAATACAGATTTTATACATGAAGATAATAAAATTAATGTTACTTGCAGTTTTGGTATAACTCATTTAAATAAAGACAATATAAATTTTAATGAAGCATTGAAATTAGTTGATGATAAATTATATAGATCTAAAAAAGATAAAGATACTATTTCTTAATGGATATTTTTAAAAATATCCATTAAGAAATTTAAAATAATTAAAACTTTAACTTAATTCTTTTATACTATCTCCAATTATTTTTATTCCTTTTTCTATATCTTCTAAAGAAAGTCTTGAAATTCCTAATCTTAATGTGTCCTTTCCTTTATCATCTGTGTAAAATATATCTCCAGGCATAAATATTACGCCCTTTTCGTAGCATTTATTTAATAATTTTCTTGAATCTATATTTTTTAATTTAATAAAAATATGAAGTCCACCTTCACCTAATACATAATCATTAGGAATATACTTTTTAACACAATCATATGTAAAGTTAAATTTATCACCATAAAACTTTTTAATCTTTTTTACATATTTATCAAAAGCTCCATTACTTAAATAATCATATAATATCGCTTGGTCTAAAAAAGATACATGTATACTTTTACATCTTTTTACACTTTCAAGTCTTGATATAACTTTTTTATCGCATAATATCCATCCAATTCTAAGTCCTGGGAATAATATCTTTGAAAAGCTTCCTATATATATTACACCATTATTTAGATTATCTAATGATGCTATTGGGAATATATGAGAACTTGAATATAATAATTCTTCATTAAATCCATCTTCTATTATAGCTATATTGTGTTTTTTCATTAAGTTGTAAAATTTGTATCTATCCTCTGGACTCATAACTGTTCCTGTTGGATTATGATAAGACGGAGTTATATATGCAAATTTTATTTTTATATTTTTTTCATTTTTTAAACTATCTAGCTTCTCTTCTAGCATTTTAAAATCTAGACCATCTTTATTTATATCTATACCCACTATATTTAATCCTAATGATTTAAATATTTTTATTGCTGTATTGTGAGTTGGATTTTCGCATATTATATAATCTCCTTTTTCTGTAAAAGAAGATAATAATAAATCAAGCCCTTCTGTAAATCCATTTGTTATTAATATATCTTTATTTGTAGTGTCTACCCCTTTTGTATTCATATAGCTTAATAAATAATCTATAAGTGGCTTATAGCCTTGTGCATAACCATAATTTAGTATTTTATGTCCTTCTAATGCTATCCTATTTAAAAAAGATTTTTTAAGTTCATCTATATCAAATAAATCACCATTTGGAGATATACTTTTAAAAGATATTAAATCAGATCTCCAAGGTATTTCACTTTTTACAATATCCATTTCATTTGCTATTTTACTATATTCATTTTCAAAGCTTTCAAAATCTATATTCCAAGAATTATTTAAAGTAGTATTTTTGTGATTTACAAAAGTTCCTTTACCTGAAACTGAGTATATTGTTCCATCAGCTTTTAATTCTTCATAGGCTGATATTATAGAGTTTCTACTTACATTTAAAAATTGACTAAGCTCCCTTGTAGAAGGTAACTTACTGTTATTTGGTATTAAACCTTTGTTTATCATAATATCTATGTAATTTTTTATTTGTATGTAAATTGGTTCCTTATCATTTAATTTTAAGTCTGAAAATAACAATTTATCACCTCACTGTTACTTACTATAATATCAATTATTGTATATGTTTTGCAATTAAAAGCTTTTTGATAATTATCTATTTAAGTGATATAGTTACATATCTTTTAAAATCGAATTAATATAATTTAATTAAATAATATATATGGAGGGTTTAGTAATGTTAAAAAATAAAAAGAAAACAGTAGTAGATAAAGACTATTGTGTTGCCTGTGGTACTTGTGTTAAGGTCTGCCCTTTACAACTTATAAATATTGAACAAGGTGTATTTGCAAAAATAAATTTAAGTAGATGTGTTGGATGTGGTAAATGTGCTAAAGTTTGCCCTGCATCTGTAATAGAAATTAAAATGATGGAGATTGATGAGTAATTATGAAAAAGAATAAGAAAAATTTTAAAGATTATATGTGGATATTGAGTTTAACTTATTTGTTTTTAGGCATTTTTAATATATTGTTTGCTTGGTTAGGGTTATTATGCTTTTTAATACCACTAATTATTTCTATAGCTGGTGGTGGTAAAGCTTATTGTAATGCTTACTGTGGTAGGGGTCAGTTACTTAATCTTATGGGAAGTAAGTTAAATTTATCTAGAAATAAAAATATTCCTATATTTTTGAGAAGTAAGTGGTTTAGGTATGGATTTTTAACATTTTTTATGAGTATGTTTTTTGTTATGTTGTTTAATACTTACTTAGTTTTTAGTGGTGCTAGTGAGTTAAAGGAAGTTATACAGATACTTTGGTCTTTTAAGTTACCTTGGAACTGGGTTAATACTTCTATGGTTAGTCCATGGGTTGCTCAGTTTGCATTTGGATTTTATAGTATGATGGTTACTTCTACTATTCTTGGTGTAGTTACTATGATTTTGTATAAGCCTAGATCTTGGTGTGTTTATTGTCCTATGGGTACAATGACTCAATTGATATCAAAGGCTAAGTATAAATCATAATTTCAACGTTAGATATTCCTATAAAAAAGCACTTACTTGATGTAAGTGCTCTAAAAAACTTATACTTTTTAATTTATATCTATTTTTTCAGCAACCATTGCTGGAATAGTTATTTTTTGACCTAATGTGCTTGTGTATGATGTAGTTCCCGCACTTGTTCCATAAAGTGTCACATTATCATTTTCAAGTATCCTACTATTTAATATTGATGGGTCATATTCCACTAACATAATTTTGTTGTAATCATCATTTATAGCTACCCTTAAATTATTATGTCCTTCTCCTTCTAATACTTGAACTACTTTACCTGTAAATTTACAGTTTTTAAGTAATGTTTGTTCTGGATTTCTAGCTATTTCATTATATGTTAAGTCCGTGTTGTATTTGTTCTTCTCTTGCTCTTCTTTAGCTAACCTTTCTTCCTCAGCTTTTTTTTCTTCCTCAGCTTTTTTTTCTTCTTCTACCTTAGCATTTTTCTCTTCTATTTTTCTTTTTTCTTCATCCTTCATATCAAACCATGGCTTTGCTTCATCTAGTTGTGAGTCTAAGTAATCTATTCGTGATTGTAGATCTGCGTTTTGAGTAGTTAAATTTCTATTATTATCGAAAGTATCCATTGTTCCAAGCCACATAATCATTAAACCAACAAAAAGCCCAACTAAAAAGCCTCCAAAATGATTTAATAGAGCTCTTAATTTTGTATTTTTTAATACTTTTTTTATTTTACTATTTTCATCCTCTTTTACTTCACTTATTACTTCTTTCGCATCTTGTTTTTCACTAGATAAATTTTTTTCTTCTCCAGTTAAATTTTGTTTTTCAGTCATATAAATCCTCCCTAAATTTAGACAAATTTCTATATCATATTATCACTATTCATTGTCAAAATTTGTAAAAATTCGCATATCACTTTAAAATAATTCTAATATTATTAAATATTTATATTATTTTACACATAAAAAAGTACCCACCTAAGCGAGTACTTTATATCTATATATTAATTATTGTTCGTTTATACTTTCTAATTGATTTTCTAATAACCCAGCTCCTGCTGCTAATATAAATGGTACTATCATTAAACTTCCTAATATTATTGTCATATATAATCACTCCCAATGTTTTATTTATTTGATAAGTATATTATATATGCTGACCCTTAAAAAAGCCTTGCACTAAACTTAAATAATTCTTACATTTTTGATAGTTATATAAAAAAGAAAACTAAATAAATCAAATTTAGATTCTCTATTATAAATAATTAACCTTTTTAGAGTCTCACTGCAAATAGCATTTAAGCTCTCAGGATATTTATCTCCTTAAGGAGATCTGTTTTTAATCTAAAATCTGATTTGTTTAGTTTTCTATATTATATATATACCTTGTTTTAATTAAATTAAACACTATTTTTAAAAATTTTTCAAATAAATAAAATAAAAAAATCACCTTGGCTTAGATACTCTTTTTTTATAGTTAATAATTACAAATGTTATAACATATATAATACCCTTATTACCCTTAAATCCTTTAATACAATATTTTTGTAATTAAAATTAAAATACTAGTAATTTTAATAAAGCTAATCTCATCACTTTAATATTAAAATTTATATATTTTTATAGATTGAACTTTAAATTAATGTTAATATATCAATTATTAAAAATACCAATTAGGAAATTTATATATAAAAACAATATTAAAATGGTTAGATGTATTAGACTTAAATATGGTATTATATATATAAACAATATTAAAATGGTTAGATGTATTAGACTTAAATATGGTATTATATATATAAACATACAAAGTTAAAGGGGAGATTGGGAATGACTGACTTAAACTTATGTAAAGTTATATTAAAAAAAGAAAGTACAGGGGAGGATATATATGAATTTCCTAAAAAGTTAAATTCATCTGAGATAGCAGCAATTAATGTGTCCAACACTATTGAGGATAAAGGTAGAGAGTATGAGATAGCAAATCTATCATTTGATTATAGATTTAAAACCTTAAACATTATTATTAGGGATTAATAAAAATACAATATCTATATTAAAAATTAAAATAAGATAAATTTTAATATTAAAACAATATTACATAAATATAAGTAAATCAAACGCTACAAAAAATTAATCAAATTGAAACAATTATTCAGTTTGTATTAATTTCTTGTAGCTATTTTTTATGTTCGAAAAGTATCAATAATCAAATGAGGTTATGAAAAAAGTAATAGTTTTAAAAATTCACTTAAAGTTACTTAGTTAGTTTCTGTTTAAAGTGGATAATTTAGGATATAAAAATGTTATAATAACTCGATAGGAGATGATTTAAATGTGTACACATGTTCACATTTCAAGTAACAAAAATAATTTTTATTGGGGAAGAACTTTAGATACTTCTTTTAATCCATTTGATATTGATTCAAAAGTAACTATTGTTCCTAAAAATTTCACTTTAGACACACAAAGTAAACCATGGAAAACAAAATATGCTTTTTTAGGTATAACTTTATCAGACTCTACTTTATTTTTTGATGGAGTAAATGAAAAAGGGCTTGCTGGAGGACTTTTATTTTTAAATGCATGTACATGGGATAAAAAAGATAATATAGAAAAGGAAGGACTTACAGCTATTAATAGTGGTGAAATAATTCCTTGGATTTTAAGTAACTTTGAAAATGTTAATGAAATAAAAGAAAACATATCAAAAGTTGTCGTTACTGGTGACGATATTCCTTCATTAGGAGAGTTAGGTAAAGGTAACCCTATAACTGCTCATTATACTTTTACAGACAAAATGGGTAATTCAGTTGTATTAGAACCAATAAATAATGGACGTTTTAGAGTTTTTGATAATAATGTAGGTGTAATGACTAATGATCCAACATTCGATTGGCATATGACTAATTTAGGAAATTATGTTCAAGTACAAGGATTTAATAGAAACCAAAATCATTTAAATAATAAAACAGTAATTACACCAATTTCAAATGGTTCAGGTATGCTTGGATTACCAGGAGATTATACTTCACCATCAAGATTTGTACGTGCAGCATATTTAAGAAATCTTATAGGAGAAGTTAGTGATGAAGAAGCTCCAAGTCAATTATTTAGTGTTTTAAATTCTGTTTGGGTTCCAAGGGGAGCTGTACGTTTTTTTGAAGATAAAGATGATTCAGATTTTACAAGTTATATGTGTGCATATGACCAAACTTTAGGAAAATTATATTTACGTGTTTTTAATCGTATAGATACAATGGAATTCTCTTTAGAAAATGTCAGAGAAAATGAGTTAGTAACTTATTCAGTTAACTAGAAATTAAGGTACAATAATTTTTTTAATTATTATTCAAAACTAAAATATAAATATTATATGGTTTTAGTGTATATAGCAATAACAAATGAAAATAACCTAAGGTATTGTTATATACACTAAAATCAATAAGTTTTAGAATTTCAAACTAAAAACTAAAAAAGCATCCAAATTAATGGATGCTTTATATCTATATATTAATTATTGTTCGTTTCTCATATTCATTATAAGTGAGAATATTATTGTTGAATATGCTATAAAACTTCTAAAATACTCTCCTAAGGCTGCATTTGAAAATAAATTTTGACCAGCTAATGGAGATACTATAAACAATGTATGGAAAAGTATAACTCCAAAAAATGCATTTTTTAAATTTGCTTTTGCTAAAGTTGCTCCACCTGCTAGTAAAGATGCACATGCAAATACATCTACATTTAAGTGTCCTGTGTAGACATTTAATGTCCCTATATCAAATATAAACATAAGCTGACCAATTGCTGCTATAACAGTTGATATAACGATTGCATATCTTCTGCACTTATCCACCTCTATACCTAATGAGTATGCAGTTTTCATATTTTCACCTATAGCTTTAAGTTTAACTCCTAGCTTTGAGTTCGTTATGTATACAATAAATAAAGTTACTAAAATAATAAATAATATTGGTATAAATGGGTATTGTATTATAACCTCTTTGAATCTAAATAAATCAACCATACTTTGAACACCTATACCATTAGATAATAACATAGAGTCATTTTTAGGTTTTATTATAGTTCCATAACCTACCATAAACACAATATTATATAAGCTAGTTCCCAAAAGGCCTATAACTAAACTAGTTATCATTTCTCTACCTTTAGATTTATTTAGTATAAATCCTATTATATTACCACAGATAAATGCTAGTACTATACTCATAGCTACAACTAATATAAATGAGGCTATACCTTTTATATCCATGCTAACAATTATAATACTACTAAAATGTGCACATAATGCCCCTATTCCAATAGAAAAGTTTATTCCCATTCCTGCCATTATAGGAACTATTAGTGCTAGTATCATTATTGTATTTCTTATTATTCTTCTATATAGCTCATTTGTCATAAGATTTAAACTTACATCAGATAAAATGATTCCTACTATAGCTAAAATTAAAAAAGTTATAGGCACAATATTTTTACTTAGTTTGTTTATTAACTTATTATCTTTTATGCTTTTAGTTTTTGCTTTTTCCATAATCCAAGCTCTCCTCCCTCAGATACAAATGCATATAGTATTATTGAGTTAGTTATTATCATTCTTAGAGTTTCAGCTAATTCTGGAAGTAGTAAAGCATTAGCTACTGGAACAGATAATAAGTAAGTTGTTTGGAATAAATAAGTACCTATTATTGCATTTAATATTGATGTATTTTTTCTTGTCGCTCCACCTATTAATATTGCTGATATAGCTGGGAAAGAAAAACCAAGTGGTGCATCGTATAATTGTATAAATCCATAACTTTGAGTGTAAACACACATTCCTATAGCTGCAATTATAGTAGATAATATTATTGCTATAGTTCTATATTTATTTATATTTACTCCTGAAAGATATGCAAATTTTTCATTTTCAGATATTACTTTCATAGTAAATCCTGATTTTGTTTTAAAGTAAAGATATATTAACAAACAAATTAGACCTACAAATATTAATAAACCTAAAGGTATTTTTATTTTTCCAATATCTAAAACCCATAAGTTATCTAATATACCATCAAATGTATTGCTTAAACTTATTTTAGGTCTAAGACCTTGTCCCCCTATTGGGTATAACATTTGTCTATTCTTAAAAGGTGCTAAACACCAAAACATATTCATCACAAATACAAAAGAATATCCACAGAACATACCGATTACTTCTTCTTTTCCTTTTAGCTTATTTAATACTAGTGAATATAGATATCCAAATACCGTTCCTATAACTAGACATAGTATTAAACTCACTAAAAATCCGTAAAATCCTACTATTTTGTATTCTACTGCAATACACATAGAAAGTAGTCCTGCACATATTCCAATAGACATACCAAAGTTCATACCTATTCCACATTTTAACATGGGTATAAGTGATAAAACTAATATTGAGTTCATAGCAAATTTTACTAATGATTCATTTAATATTCCTATTACCGGTATATTTAGTTTTGCTACAAACAAAAGCATAATTGCTAAATAAACTAAAATTATGATTTGAGGAGCTTTTATCTTATGCATACTTCTCCCTCCTTTTGCCCGATATAGCCAAGCTATAAACTTCGTCATCTTCATCTGGAGATAATATATCAAACACCTTACCTTCATACATTACAATAACTCTGTCACATACTCTTTTTAATTCATCTATCTCGCTTGATGCTATAACTATAGTAGTATTTTTTTCTTTATTCATATCTAAAAGCATATTTAAAATTATTTCTTTTGAATATAAATCAATACCCCTGGTTGGTTCTCCTACAAATAAAACTTTAGGGTCTGTTGCTATTAATCTTGCTATACAAATCTTTTGTTGATTTCCTCCGCTTAGTTCTCCTACATTTTGATTTTTAGAACTACACTTTATATTCATTTGTTTTATTTGATTACCTACATAAGAGTCTATTTTATTTTTATTTAAAAATGATAAACCTTTAAGACAATTATTTTTCAGAAAATTATTTTTGCTATAGCAAGATGTAAAAATTATATTCTCTTTAACGGTTGAGTTAAGTAGTACCCCTAATTCCTTTCTTTCATCAGGTAGCATTACAATACCCTTTTGTATAGTTTCATGTACCTTTTTTATGTTTAGCTTTTCATTTTTATAAATTATATCACCTTCAAAATTATGAAGACCCATTATAACATTTCCAAACATTGTATGCCCATGACCTGCAAGGCCTGTAATTCCTAGAATTTCACCATCTTTTATATCAATATTTATATCTTTAAATTCTCTATTTTCATCATGTATATTTACATTTTTAAAACTTATTATATTTTTATCACTTGTATTTTTTTTGTGTTCTTTTTCTCTTGATGCCTTATTTACCTTTTTACCTATCATATCTATAGCAATATTTTCTATATTAAATACTTCTTTGTCATAAGTAGATACTATTTCTCCATCTCTAAAAATAGTTACTCTATCACATATAGAGGTTATTTCATCTAATCTATGAGATATAAATATTATAGATACTCCTTTATTTTTTAATGACTTGACTATTTCCATAAATATATTTGCATCTTCTTTATTAAAACAAGCTGTTGGCTCATCTAGTAATAATATTTTTAAATCTTTTTTATCTACTTCTCTAGCTATTTCTATAAATTGCTTTATATTTACAGATAGATTTTTTATTAATTTTTTAGTGTCTAAATTAAGTCCAAAACTTTCTAATAGTTTTTTACTATCCTCATGATTTTTTGAATTATTTACTATATCAAATTTATAAGTATTTTCATTATTTATCTTTATATTAGAAGCTATATCTAAACTTGAAACCAAAGCAAATTCTTGGTGAACTTTTCCTATACCAAGCTCTATTGCACTTTTACTATCTTTTATATTTGCTTTTTTCTTGTTTATAAATATTTCTCCACTATATCCACCAGTTTTTGAAATGTTTTCATCACCAAATATTATATTTAAAAATGTACTTTTACCACATCCATTTGCGCCAACAATTCCATGAATTTCACCTTTTTTCAAATTAAAGTCTATATTTTTAAGTGCATAAACCTCTCCAAATTTTTTACTTAAATTTTTTACTTCAAGCATTTTGTCACCTTACCTTAATATGTTTATTAATTAATCTTAATTATGCATAAAGCCATACCTTTAATTTTTAAAACTAAAGGTATGGCTACTATTTATATTAATACTTTATATGTTCCATTATCATTAATTGATAGTTATCTGTATTTTCTTTTAGTTTTTCAAATTCTACACCTATTCCGTATGTGTCTTTTGCAAACTTAGTTAAGAATTCAGAATTAGATACGTCTTTCTTAGTTAAATTATTCTCTACCATTTCTATAGAAAGTTCTACTGCAAACTCAGGTAAGAATATAGTCATTGGAATTGGCCATCCACCTAATCTTCCAGTCATTTTAGCTTCTTTAACTTTTTCACTTATCATTTTATTCATCTTATCAAAGTTTTGAGAATCTTCTTCATTTATTTCTAAATTTAATACAGTTGGATATGCTTGAGTTGGTGTTGGACAACATTGTTCAGCAACTATATACTTTGATTTTAAAGCTTCGTCTATTATTACATCATACATTGGACAGTTTGATCCAAATATATTTGTATCTGGTCCATATTTTTTTATTTGTCTTGGTATATCTTCTCTTAAGAACTGTTGCATTGGAGCTGGACCTTGTCCTGTTTGAGGATCTGGAGTCATAACTTCAACAAACTCTAAGCCTTCTTTTTCACAAGTTTCTTTCATCATATCACGTCTTTTAGCAACACTTTCTTTAGATAAGTGTGTTGGGAAAGAATAGTGTATAAATGTTTTAGCTCCCATTTCTTTAGCCTTTTTAACTATTGTTTCTCCCCTTTTTGCCCAGTTAGCATCTAAATTAACATCTATGTATTTACTCATCATATCTGGGTCATCCCATATTGGCGCTGTTACAGTTATTATATCCGGTCTTTTTTCTTTTACTTGTTGAAGTGCTGGCAATAATCCAGATTGACCTGAAACTACTACTATAGCCTTCATATCTTTATCATCAGCTAAACTTACTATTTGACTTATTGCTGTTTCTATTTCTGTGTTAAAGTTTTCTGGTAAAGTAACATGCTTTACTATATCTGGATATTTTTTCGTCATATTTTGAGCTGCCCTAAATTCATCTTCACTAATAGATAGTGTAGGCGTTACTATCCCTACTTTAAAATTATTGTTTGATCCCTTTACATTGCTGTCTTGTTTTTCAGTATTTGATTGGCTACATCCTACAACACCTAAAACCATACATACTGAAAGCATTAATGCACAAATTTTTTTAAACATTCTATTTCCCCCTAAATTCTACTTTCGTCTCCTTAATTTTATAATTTTTAACAATATTTGTAAAATTTAAAAAATCTATAGTTGATAGCCAGTGTATAGATTTTTTCTATAATTCAGAAAAAAATAACTTAATGTGTATTGCAAAATCTTATATGTTTCTTTCTCAATCTAACTCAAAATAGCAAATAAAAAAATCTTGAAATATATAATTATATATTCCAAGATTTTTTTATTAAGTTTATTTTTAATTTTAAAACTTAATATTTTAATTATTTTCATTTTCTTGTAATTTGCTTAAAATTTCAAATTCTTTTAATTGTCTATTTTTATTTATATCATCTATTAATTTAGATGCAGCATTAACTAATATGTAAAATACGTATCCACTAAATCCGCTTATAAGTCCATATGCTAAAGATATAGGTTGCCATTCATATCCTGTGTATTGACCAAATGTACCTAGTACAGGTTGTTTTTGCATTGCTATTATTATCATAGATATTACAGCTAATACTAATATTATTTTAGATGTTATATCTATGCTTTTAACTATTTTACAAGGTTTATATTCTAATTTTCCTTTGTTATATTTTACTGAGCCATAAGTTATTCCTTCTTCAGGTTTGTTAGGTTCTTCATTTATATCTTTTTCATTTTCGTTGTTTTGTTCTATTTCTTCTATTGCTTTTTTGACATCTTCGTCTTCTTCAAATGGTGTCATCATTTCATCAACTATATCTGCTCTTTGTTTATCAGAAGCTTCTAAAGTTTCTTTAACATCCTTTTCTATATTTTCCATAGTTTTTCTTGTTGATTCTTTAAATTCTTTTGCTTTTTCTTCTATGTCTTTCATAGACTTTTTGACTTTGTCATTTTCGTTTAACATGTTCTACCTCCTAAAAATTATATTTTCATCTAAAAAAGATTTAATTTTTATTATATTTATTTATATGTAATATTTACCCAATTTTTGTAAAAATATGTAACTATTTTACTATTTTTTATTAAAATTTTAAAAATTAATTTTAAATCTTAGAAAATTACCTATAACAAACTTTAGTTTAATAAATTTTATTCATAAAAAAAGAAAGTCTATAAAAGACTTTCAATTTATCAAATTTATAAATTTGTTTTTTCTAATTAACTTTTAAATAAACTAGCTAGTTTTATATGATTTAGTTTAAAGAATACTCTATTATTTTTTCTATTAATTGACTAAATTCTATTCCTTTAGCTTTTGCACTTCTTGGAATTAAGCTTGTTTGTGTCATTCCTGGTAATGTATTTAATTCAAGAACATAAGGAACACCATTACTTATTATAACGTCAACTCTTACGTATGCCTTGCAATTAAATGCTTTCCAACATCCTTTAGATATTTCATTTATTTCATCTTGTAATTTTTCTTCTAAGTATACTACTTCTTCTGTTGCACCATTTTGGCTATATTTTGATTCAAAGTCGAAAAACTCTGAATTAGCTTTTATAGAAATTGTTGGGAATACTTCTCCATTTAATATAAATGATGTGTATTCTCCACCTTTTATATATTTTTCTATCATTACACAATCATCAACTTCAAGACCTTTTTTAACTGCATTGAATACTTCATCTTTTGATTTTACTAAAAATGTTGCTACACTAGAACCTCCACTATTTGGTTTTATAAATACTGGGTATCCTATTTTTTCTATTTCTTCGTAATCTATTTCTTCAACACTTCTAACTACTGTCCAAGGTGCTGTAGGTAAGTTAGAATCTCTTAGTATTTTTTTAGTCATGTTTTTATCCATACATAAAGCACTTGTTAATGGTCCACATCCTGAGTATGGTATATCCATTGCTTCTAGTATTGATTGTACACATCCATCTTCTCCAAATTTTCCGTGAAGAGCTAAAAATGCAAAGTCTATATCATCTGTTATTTTAGTAAATATATCTTTTTTATCGTTTAATACTACTTTTACTACTTCATATTTATTTTTATCTATGCCATTAAATACAGCTTCTCCAGATTTTAAAGATACTTCTCTTTCAGAAGATATCCCACCCATTACTATCGCTATTTTCATATTTCTCACTCCTAATTTCTTCTTTTATGTCATTAATTTTTTATAATTTTCATGTTTATTTATATTATTAGTATATGTTTAATATGTGATTGCTTAAAGTACCACTTATGGTTAAGTTTTGTGTGTTAGTGGTTTACATAGTCAATTGGTAAAATTTTTTAAATATTTTTAATTTAAATTACATAAATATGGGTATCATATTATAATGATATGAAATTTAAATTTTAAATTAATTAAAAAGGAGATTAATTATGGCTGGAGATAAAACAATATGTCATTGCAAAAATGTTAGTTACATAGATATAAGAAAGGCAATGATAAATGGTGCTCGTACTTTAGATGAAATAAAGGAAATGACAGGTGCTTCTACTGGTTGTGGTAGATGTGCTAGTGAAATTGAAAAAATATTAGCATCTGTTTGTGGATGTAAAAATGTTTCACTTGAAGAAGTTGTAAGTGCAGTTAAAAATGGTGCAGATACAGTAGATAAAGTTGGAGAAGCTACTAAAGCAGGTACTGGTTGTGGTAGATGTAAGGCTTTAATTCAAAATGTAATAGACTTAAAAAAATAATAATTTAATTTATATAATAACCCCTACTTAATATTTTTTAGTAGGGGTTATTTTTATAAGATTTTATTTATTATAAAAAATAGTAATATTACAGCTACTAAAGCTTTCATTTTTTTGTGTAATAAGTTTACAGTATATCCTGGTCCTAATCTTCTTTTTACTATGAAATTTGGATCTTCTTTATTAAAGTAAAAATATCCACATATCCATTTGCTATCATCACTGCTATAATCAACTTTTTCTTTTACTTTAAATGAGCTTAACATAAAGTAAGAATAAAAAAGATTTAAAAGACTTCCCATAATAATAAGTATACTTAATATCATTGTATATCCAGGGAATTTGTATTGATTAAATACTATTATAGGAATTATAGTTGTTAAAAACTCTATACATAAAGTTATCAACACAAAAGAATACCCTATTTTATTTATGTATTTAAGAATTTTATCTTTACTATTTTCTAACTTTTCTTTTTTTATAGATGATATATCACCTAAACAAGTCATTGTTATAAAGCCTAATAATATTATCATTATAAACCCAGCAATTTCTACACCAAAAACAGTTTTTAAGTTTTTAGGTACAAAGTCTGTTGGAGTTGAATCTCCTGAAAAATCTGTCGGTATAAAATTTGGAAGGTTATTGTAATTTATAGCTAAATATAATATAGCTAATGCTGATATAAATAATAATACTGAAAATATTAATTTAAATTTATTTTGTATTTTTATTTTTTCATTTAATAATCTTGTATCTAAAGTTATGGTTCTCTTTGGTAATTCTTCTTCTTTATAGTCTGATTCTTTCATTAACTTTTGACTTAATTTTTTAACTTTAGTGTAAGTTATAATTAAAAGTCCTTCAATAAATATACTGTATATCGTAAATATAATATCCATAAATGTTTTAAAATTATCTTTTAATGTGAAAGCTCCTACTAAAATAGAAATTATAAATATTAAATAAGATATTCTTACCCATCTTTTATATGGCTTCATTACTTTTTGCTTATCTTCTTTACTTAAAGCTAAACCGTATATTTTAAACCCATAAAAAAATTTACTTCCTCCAGTGAAATCTAAACTTATTAAAAATATATACATAAAAAATAGTGTTGGTAACATAATTACCAAAAGCCCTGTGTCGTTCATTGACATTCCTCCCTAGTTGCAATTTTACTTTTCTGTATTAAATTAAGTTCTTTTTGTTATATATATAGTATAACAAACAGAACTTAATTTCAATACTATTTAGATATCTAATTAGTTTTTTATTTTAGTTATGTAAAATAAAAAAAAGATTGGAAATTTCCAACCTCTTTTTTATTTCATATATGTATTTACTAATTCATAGCATCTTTGTTTTGTAAGTTCTGCTAATGCAGAGTCATAAGCTATGCCTGAAAGAGAACCATTTCCAGCTTCTTTTGATTCTTTTTCAGCTTCTTTGTCTCTATATTTTATCCAATCTAATTGGCTTTGTTTTATAATTTCCATTTCTTTAGGATTAGTATTTTCTTTTATTTCTTGATATATTTCATTTAATGCTGAGTCCCAAAGTTTTAATGCAGTAGCTTCCCCTTCTTTCATAGCTGGAGTTGTTTCATAGTTTTCAGCATAAGAATCTATCTCATCTTGAATTTCTCCTAGTTTTGCTATGTATTTGTATTTTTTATCTGCAAGTATGCCATGTTCACTTTTTGAAGTTTTACTTTTTTGATTTGAACTTTCTTCTTTATTATCTAAATTTTTTAAACTATCTAATTCTTGTTTTAGTTTATTGGCTTGGTTTTTAACTACATCTGATTTGCTATCCATACTATCTATTTCATTACATAATTTTTTTGCCGCTTCTGAATTTTTCTCTTTTTGCATTTTTACTGCATTTATTAATTTTTCAGTTTGTTCTTTTAATATTTTTGCTTCTTTATCATCAGATTTTTTCTCCAGTGCTAAATCAAACATTCCCTCAGCTTTTTCATAGTCATTATTTACAATAGCTGCTTTTCCATCATCCATCATTTTGTTATATGATGATAAATTTTTTTCACATCCCGTTAATATCAATAAGCTTCCTATTAATGGTATAAATATTGACTTTTTAAACATTTTTATGCCCCCTCTGTATGTTTTTAGCTCTCATACAGTATGATAACATAAGGCTTTTCCCTTGTATATTTTTCTAAATATTTACAAATTTAGATTAATTAACTGCTATAATAAATTTAGGGGGGATATACTAATGAAATTAATTAAATTATATACACTGTGCCTATTGTCAATAATAATAGCAGGATGTTATTTTGGTACAGATTATTTAATTAATGCAATAAGTTCAAATGATAAAGATGTTAAACTTGATCCTGACATATATAAAATTGAGGTTAATGAAAATGGTCAAACTTATGGAACTTATGAAATTGATGAGAATGGAGAAACTATTGAACCAGATTTAATGGCAGTTGTAGGATTAGATGATGTTGAAGGATATGTAAAAAAAGTTGATTTATATGATGAAGCTAATCAACCTAATAATCCTAAAGAAGCAATTGCTTATATGAAAAAAAGAGAAAAAGAAGGTCCTAGAATAATTCCAGTTTATAAAGAAGATGGTAAAACAGTAATAGGAAAATTTAAAATTGATTAAATAAAAGTGTCATAGCTTAAGTTATGACACTTTTTATATGCAAATTTATACTTTGTTATTATTTATTTTGTTTTCTAATTCTTTTACTTTACTTTCTAATTCTATAATTCTATTTTGATATTTATTTTTATTTACAACTTTGTCTATAAAGTTATATATCATATATATTATTAGTATCAAAATTGCTAAAATAAGAATTGCATTAAATATTTGAAATATAAGTTCATATGAAATCCCTATTAATGGTTTTATCTCCATTTTTTAATCCCCCTGTAATCCATTTTTGTATATATCTGATTTAGACTGTTTAAGTTTTGTATACCTAGCATAAACAGTTGATTATTTTCATTAGCTTTTAATATTTTAGTAGCTCTAAGTAGCATTGAGGTATTCGTATAGTGTCCACATTCATGCATATTCCCACTATTTTAAATTTTTATATATGCTTTAAATTAACGCTAAATTCTTTATTACCTTCTTCAATTTTAAATTTATCGTTTTTGTTGGGATAAATTGTTATAACATTGTCCTTATATTCTGATTCATTAAAGTCTAAGTTTAATCCCATTAAATCTGAATTACCATATACATAGCAAATAGGCTTATTATCTTTCATAAGTATCATTTGTATCATGTCATCACTATATGACGGTGAAATATTTCTCCATTTATATCCAACAGTTTTGTATACGGTTTCAACAGGTGTATGTGGTTTAAAGATATGTATTTTATCCCATTCAAAAGGAGTTATTTTAGCTAAGTTAACTTCTTTGCCTTTCTCAGCTTCTTCCATAAGCTTAACCATAAATTCTCCATACTTATCATCTTCTTGATTCTTTTCAAATGTAGTTAGCTCACTTGATTTATCAACTACATCCCAACCATTATTATTTTTTTCTAGTTTTAAATTTATCTTAGAAATACATTCTCCATGCTTACCTGGTTCTGTAACTATAACAGTTTCTCCAGATTTATTTTTGTAATCATGTTGTTTAATTTGAACATGATTATGCCCTGCAACTATTGCATCAATTCCATCAACTTGTTGTGCTAAATCTTGTATTCTATTTCCTGGGTGTTTTGGCTTTTTAGGTCTTTCTCCTGTATGTGCAACAGCTACTATAACATCAGCCTTGTCTTTTTCTTTCATTACCTTAACCCACTTTTTTGCATCTTCTACTAAATCATTCATATACAATTCACCATTGTACTGTTTTTGATCCTTTAGTTCTAAAGACTTAGCAGGTACAAATTTATCTCCTACCCATTCTTTACTTTCTCCTACTTCTTTTATTGTAAGACCTAAAATTCCTAATTTAACAGTACCTTCAGGTGTGTTAATTTCTTTTATTATATATGGTTTTGTGTAACTATCTCCATTTTTTTTATATGTATTTGCTGATAATACATTTATATTTTGTTTTTCAAAATCAGATATCATATTATCTAAATGAAATTTATTGTTAGATACAAATTCATGATTTCCAAGTACTACAGCATCGTATCCTACATCTTTCATATCCTTTGCAATAGGAGCTTCTATATACTTTTCAGTATTATTAGCATTGCAGTCTGATCTATCTTTAAAATATTTGGCCATACTTGAGCCTATTGCTACGCCACTATCAAAGAAATCTCCTGCATCTACTACGGTTATGTTTTTATCTTTTTTTCTTTCGTTACTTACATAAGATGTTAATTCATATGGTATGTTTCCATGTAAATCGGTTGTTGCTAGTACGTTTATTTCTGCTGTTTTTGTTGAAGTGCATCCTGATATTATCAGCGTAGATAAGAAAATTGCTCCGACTATTATTTTGTTTTTCATAATATCCCCTTTTCTTTATGTATTTTTAAGTTTTCCCCCATATAAATAAATTTATATCTTTATATTATACATAAATTTTTATATAGTCAAATTTGTATCTATCATCTAGTTAATGAATTGTTACTAACTTAAAATATCTTTTAAAATACATACTGATTTTGAAATAAATAAGCAAATATCTATTTAGTAATTAGGCTTTATTTAACAATTGTGTGATAAGTAATCAACAAAAATGACTAAACCTTAATGGTGTAGTCATTTTTCACATATATGCACACTTTCACCTATACATATATTTTGTTCTAAAAAATTACTTGTTACCTTTATTCTTAAAACATGATATTACTTCTTTTGGAAGCAATATCATACATTCTCCTAAAAACTTTATCCCTCTTCTTACATCTTTCCCAAAAGCAACTCTACGTTCAAAACTTTTATCTATTGCCTTTGAAATTTTATCCATAGCAATATTTAATTTATTAGTATCTAATTCATTTAATATACTATAACATTCTTCACTACATACATATTGATTAGTGTCAGTATCATAATAACAAGTCTCTTTGTTACAATTAGAACATTTTCCAACATTCTTAACTTCAACACTTTCTATCTTTGAATCTAAGTTCATGTCAAATCTCCCGCCTATATTAGTTCTATAAATCTATTTTAATGGTTGTTTTTGTTACATAAGTATCTTTAGTAGCAACATTTATAAGCATATCCTTAATTCTATCGATTTTATTATTTTTCTTGCTTAATTTAAGAAACTTAAACCATGCTAAGTAGTTCTCAAGATACTTGCTAGAAACTCCGTTAAAAGGCTGTATCCATCTTTTAAAGTTACTATGTAAAGCATTTATATGTTGAAGGTGATATAAGGTGATATACATCATCTAGCATTTGCTTACCTTTGGGAACTAGCTTTAAATTTACTTTAAGTTCATTGCCAGCTTTATGATATGATTTATGCGAATCTGTACAAAAAGTAACATCATCACCTAGTTTACCATCAAATAAGCCTACTACATCTTTAGTTGTAATTCTTCCTTTACATACTACACCCATAAGTATATTACCTTTCCTATCTATAGCTGTCTCTATACAAATTTGGTCGTTAGAAATATCTCCCTTTTTCTTTTCATGTTTACCTTTACCTCTTCTCCTAGGCTATCTTGACATCTCTTACAGATACTTACCGTCTTTGTTAACATCCTTAAATTGACACTTAGGACATTCGTATCCTTTAGAAAATCTACTTTCTTTTATGCTATCTTTACATCCTTTCTATAAATTAATTCAAATATAGTTGATATCTATATTATAACTGATTTTTATCATAGATAATCACACAATTATTAAACAGAGCCATTAATTAAAATAGATGATATAGTGTTTTACTATACCCTATTTTTAATTGACTATAATTTACTTAAAAAAGGAACGCAAATTAATTGCGTTCCATATTCTATCCAATTATGTAGTTGTTGATTAGATGATATACTTTTAAAAGTAGCTCATCCATATTTTCATCTTTTATAAATCTAAGCTCTATGCCTACTCCTCCTGATAGTACTAGCTTTATTTCTGAATCAAAATCTAATCTACCTGCTGTTTCTATTGCATAGGTTACTATGTTTTTAAGTGGTATTGTATAGTATTCTGTTTTCTTTCCTGTTAGCCCTTGCTTGTCTGCTACTAATATTCTTTTATCTGTGAATATTGCTACATCTCTTATGGTTTTTACTGCAAAGCATATTTTCTCATTTGGTGAAACAAATGGAATTATAGTTTCTGGAACTGGTACTTCTTCATAGAATGTGAAAATCTTATTTACGCTTAAATCTGCCATATGATTTCTCCTTTTATAAGTATTCCTAAAAACATAATACATTGTTCAATACTATATCTTTATTATACACTATATTTGGAATAAAATTCCATAAAAATATTGTCAAATATCAGTGTTTTATTTTTAAACTGTAATAAAGACTATTAATGTTCCTATTCCATAAAACTTACTAATACAGTTTAGGATTTTATGTTTACAAAAGAAACTTGTTTCTATATTAATTTCAACTATTTCAACACATTTTCTTATAGATTATATATTTATTGCATTTTTTTCATAAAATACAACTCATTCACTAAGTGATTGATTAAATTAATGAGGTGAAAATTCTATAATTTTATATTCTTGTATTCCACAGACTTTAAAAGGTTTATTATCTATATAATTTATTAAACAATATATAATGTTTAAATCATTTTTAAATAGTTTGCCCAATTTCAATAAAAATTTATTGAGAAACGATAAATAATCTTTTATAATAAAAATATATTATCAAAAGGGGTGTTTTTATGAAAGCTACATTTTCAAAGGATATTTTAAACTTTATATTGTATTTTTTATTACTAGTT
The DNA here is from genome assembly GCF_039521565.1 of Paraclostridium tenue. Taxonomy (NCBI): domain Bacteria; kingdom Bacillati; phylum Bacillota; class Clostridia; order Peptostreptococcales; family Peptostreptococcaceae; genus Paraclostridium; species Paraclostridium tenue. The sequence goes on along the minus strand of NZ_BAAACP010000008.1, from coordinate 66,802 downwards.
TTAGGTATTGGATTTATAGGTTTTCCTATAATGCTTATTCAAAACTTTAATACTGTTGATTTGTTTTCAATTTTTAATATGATGGTAAACTTAATGTATATTTCTATGTACTTAATCGTGGTACTATTTTTAATAAAAATAATAAAAAGTACACTTATAACACCATTTGTAAAAGAGAATGTAAAAAGATTTAAAATAATGGGTTGCTGTTTATTAGTAAATACAGTGTTTGAATTTATAATTGGATATAATGCAGCAGCTATTTCAGGGGGAGTAACAATAATAGGAAGTAATAGTGGAGGAATTACTCCACCAATGATGATTTGCTTAATTTCTGCTTTAATGTGCTTTGTACTTGGAGAAGTTTTTGATAAAGCAGTAAAAATAAAAAATGAGAGCGACTTAACAATATAAAAAAAGGCTGTTTCAAAATATAGTTTGAAACAGCTTTTTTATTAGTTATTTTTATTTACAATACGCTTATATCCTTTATATGTTCCAAAGAAGTATATAGCATAAATTACACATATACTAACCACTGCAATAACATTGGTTCCTACTATATCATAGTCTCCAAATATTTTAATTAAATTATTTGCCACCTTTATTCCAAAATAACTATGAACTAAAGCTAAGGCTATTGGAAGTGAGAAGTATATAAATACTTGTATAAAAATTGATTTGTTTATCATTTTTGAGCTTACTCCAAGTTTTTTAAGTATTTCATATCTTACTAAACTTTCTGTTGCTCCTGATAATTGGTTAAGTGCAAGTACTGCTGCACTAGATATTAAGAATATTATCCCTATATATAAACCAATGTATAAAAATATAGCTGCATTAGACATATTAATTTCTAAAACTACTTGTTTACTTATAAAGATTAAGATTGAACCATGGTCTTTTTGATATTGAATTTGTTTATTTTCACTTTTTTCAAGATTTTTAGTTAACTTATTTTCTGTATCTTTTTTATCTCCTATATAATTAAAACTTAAACATTTTTGACTTATATCATATTTATCTGCGTATTTATCTTCAACTAAAAATGTTATAAAATTATCTTTTGCTAAATCATTTTCTAAAGATTCATACTTATAGTTTTCATTTATTTTAAATTCATCATTTCCTATTTTTATACTTTTATTATTTTTTATATATTCTTTTATTGGATTTTGCATAGTAGATGAGTTTGTAACAAAAACTACTTCTTTATCTTTTAAATTTATTGGTTTTTTACCTGCCATTTTATTTAGCTTATTATAATCTGATAGTTTTATAATAGGAATATTATAATTCATCGTAAATTTTAATTGCTTAGATAAAAACTCATCTGAAGTATTTTCAAACATTTTAATAAACTTTATAGGAGATTTGTAAAAATTATAATCTAAATATTCTTTTGAATAATCATTTACATTTAAATCTAACTTTTTAAGTATTTCACTTAATTTTTCATTACTATAGTTTGTCTTTTCTTGAGGATTGTAAGTTTCTATGACAGTTATATCATATGGAGTTTGAGATTCTGCAGATTTTTCCATGGCATTTTTTAGTCCTATTGCTGAAGAATACATTCCAATTGATATAAATAACATTAAACATATAATACTCATTGATATATAGTTTGTATTAATTTTGCTGTTTAATTGTCTTAAAGTAAAAGTGTTAAGATTTTTTAAATATAAGTTTTTATCATTTTTAACTAATTTTATCAAAAATCCTGCCAAAGATCTAAAAAATAATACTGTTCCTACAACTCCTAAAAGTATAGATAGTTTAAAATTATTATCTGTTATGTCTACAAGAGCATTTTCTAAAATCAATTTATATGCAAATCCTAAACAAACTATAGATATTATAAATAGCGCTACAGATAATATTAAGTTTGTACCTTTTAACTTTTCATTTTTTCTTTGGCTATTTATTAAATTTATAAGTTTATATCTTGAAACTACTACAAAATTTAGAATCATAGTTATAAAAAACATTATACTAAAATATATTATTGTTTTTATACAAGCTTCTTTTGAAAATACAAATTGATATTTTTTCATATCCACTGAAAATAATTTTGCAGTAACTGAAGCTAATCCTTGAGATAAAAATACACCTATAAATAGCCCTACTGCCAAAGACATAACCCCAACTATTATAGTTTCATAAAATAGCATAAAAGTAATTTTACTTCTACTAATACCTAGTGTCATATATATACCAAATTCTCTATTTCTTTTTTTGATTATAAAGTTATTTGCATATATTATTAAAAAACCTAATATGAAAGATACAAAAACTGATACTATTGAAATTATCCTAGCTGTAACTTCCATTAGAGTTTTTTGATTTTCTGTTATATCCATCACAGCTGTTTGAGCTTCTACAGAGTTGAATATATAAAATATACAAACTCCTAGAGCAAGTGTAAAAAAGTAAATACTATAATCTTTTATACTTCTTTGAACATTTCTTTTGGAAAGCTTAAATAACATTGTTATTGTCACCTCCTAAAAGAGTAACAACTTCTATAATTCTTTTGAAAAATTCTTTTCTATCATCATTTCCTCTTATCAATTCATTAAAGATTTTCCCATCTTTTATAAATAAAATTCTTTTACAATAACTAGCTGTAAAAGCGTCATGAGTTACCATCATTATTGTAGAATTCATACTTTCATTTAATTCAGATAAATTTTCAAGTAAAACTCTCGCTGATTTTGAATCTAGAGCTCCTGTTGGTTCGTCTGCAAGAATTAAAGAAGGTTCATTTATTATTGCTCTTGCACAAGCTACTCTTTGCTTTTGTCCTCCTGATATTTCGTATGGAAATTTACTTAATATATCTGCTATTCCAAGTCTATTTGCTACACTTTTTACTCTTTTATCTATTTCAGACCCCTTTACTCCTAATATAGATAATGCTAAAGATATATTCTCATATACAGTTAAAGTATCTAGTAGATTAAACTCTTGAAATATAAATCCTAAATGTTCTCTTCTAAACTTTTCTATATTCTTTCTTGATAAAGTTGTTATATCCTTATCTTCAATTTGTATGTTTCCAGTAGTTACTTTATCTATTGTTGCTATACAATTTAAAAGTGTAGTTTTACCACTTCCACTAGGTCCCATAATCCCTATAAACTCGCCCTTATCAACCTCAAATGAAATATTATTAATAGCTTTTGTTAGATTTTTCTTATTCCCATAATATTTTTCTATATTTTTAACTTTAAGAACTGTACTCATTTTATCTCCTCCATATTTTTAATTTATAACTTTATTTTATAGTCTTTAGAGGATTTAATTAATAAGATAACCTTACGACTATCTTACGATAATGTAAGGTTATTTATATTTGAATCATATTACTTTTTGGAAATGTTATTTTTACTGTAGTTTCTTCATTAACCTCAGAGTATATATCTAATCCTAAATACATTTTTTGGGCTAATCGTTTTGATATATAAAGTCCCATTCCTGTTGATTTTTTTAGTTTTCTTCCGTTAATACCTGTAAATCCTTTGTTAAAAACTTTATTTAAATCCTTCTTATCTATTCCAATCCCATTGTCCTTTATGTATAATTCTAGACTATTATCTTTAAGCTTTGTGTATATAGTTATCTTTGGAAGTTCTTTTTCTAGCTTTTTATTTATAGTTTTATCTCCTATGTATTTTATAGAATTTACTATAATTTGATTTAGTATAAACTCCATCCATTTTCCATCACAGTAAACTGTCTCTCTAAAGTCTTCTATATCTATACAAATTCTTTTTTCTCTAATTAATTTTTTATTTCTTTTGATAGTATTGTTTATACACTTTCTTAAATCTGTTTCTTTTATTATGTAATCTATTTCAACTTCATTGGACTTTGAATAATAAAGAGCTTGTTCTATAAAATTTTCTACTTTTTCAATTTCTTCTAAAATACTTAAGGTATGTTCATTTTTATTGTTTTCTATAACTAGCTTACTAGCTGCTATTGGAGTTTTTATTTCATGTACCCATAAATCCAGGTATTCTCTGTATTCTTCTTGATTAAATTTATATTTATTGACTTCTTCATTCATAGATTTATCTGTAATGCTAAGTACATCATATAAAATTTTTCCTTCACAAAAAGATGGTCTTTTTATAACTACTGGTAGTAAATATTTTTTGTCTAGTTCCTTTAAAGAATTTATTACTTGATCGTAGTAACTTTTCTTTTTAAAATATCCATAAAAAAATTCTATACCACTTAAAGCTATCCAAAGCATTGTTGTAAAAATTATTGTTACTCTTTCAACTTGAGATGCCTTTAGTATAAAAATTACAAAAGCAAAAAATATAAAATTTAATAATATAGCTAAGCTTCTATCTTTTAAATAATCTTTTATATTCATAGTTACGGCATTATATAGCCTCTCCCCCTTTTAGTTTCTATGTATCCACTACATCCAATTTCACTTAATTTTTTTCTAAGTCTATTTATATTAACAGTAAGAGTATTATCATCTATGAATAAATCTAAGTCCCATAAATAATCCATTAAATCTCCTCTTGAAACTATCTTTCCTTCATTTTTAATAAGACAATTTAGTATTCTAAACTCATTTTTAGTAAGCTCTACTTCTTGATTTTCAAAGCTTGCACTATTTTTAGATAAATCTAGTTCTAAGTTTTTGTATTTAATAATTTCTGGATTAGTTTTTTTATAAGTTCTTTTTAAAAGTGAATTTATGCGTGCAAGCAAAATTTGTGTGTTGTATGGTTTTGTTACAAAATCATCAGCACCTAAGTTCATACTCATTAATTCATCCATTTCCGTATCTCTACTTGTAACTACAATTATTGGAATATCTGATTTTTCTCTGATTTTTCTGCATAAGTAATAACCATCACATACAGGAAGGTTTATATCTAATAAAATTAGATGAGCTTCTAAACTTAAAACTTCGTCTACTACATTTTCAAAATCTGAAATGGTAATAACTTCATAATCATAATTAGTTAAAAAGCATTTTAATTCATTTCTTATTTTTTCTTCATCTTCTATAATAATAATTTTTTCCATAAATAATCTCCCCTTGAAATTCTGTTACTTATATTATATATAAAAAAGTATTTTATCCAAAGTTTTTAAATATTAGCATCTTAATTTAAAGCAAAAAAGGGTATCGTGAAATACGATACCCTCTAAAATTTTTATATTTTAGCATTTTTTATAAACTCAGTCAAAGCATTTATCTCTCTATAACCTCTATTAACAATTTTGGTTAAAATACAACCGCTGAATATGCAAATAATATATAAATTTTAAGTTAAGACTAAATGCAATCAATTAAGTCTATGGTTTTAAAATTATTATGCATCATGAGAATCTTCAGTTTGATTAAATTTCAGTTTTCCCCATAAAGCTCTTTCAGCACTTATTATAGACTCTACATTTTCTATAAGTGCGCATTCTCTATCTTCTTTTTTCTCAATCTTTTTATAATCTCCAGATTTAGAAATACATCTTACACATTCCTGCTTTATTAATTCAACATGATCTCTATATCTAAACCAAGTTTCTTTAGCTGTAAATAAAGTTAGTATACTAGTAATAATACCTGCACCCGCTGACATACCTGATATTATTATATCTTTTTCTTGCCATGTTAACTGTGCTAATACAGGAATTAATGCATTTATAAATATTGAAATTATACTTAATATATAAAACATTCTTTTATAAAAAATAGACTTCCTAACATACCAATCTAGTAAATGTTCTAACCTATCTTTAATTATCTTTGTTTCTATTTCTTCTGTATAAATTACTAATGATTCAAGTTCTTTTCCTAAATTATTTCTACCTTTTTTCTGGATCATTTCATACTCCCTATTAATTTATTCAATTTTTTAACAATAAAAGTAGCTACACATCTAAGTTAAATATAGTGTAACTACTTTAATAAATTTTAAATTATAATATTTGAATGATACAAACATTATAAATATATGTCAAATATCTATTTATCACTATACTTCAACAGTTCCTACTGTTAAAGCCACCTCTTCACCAGAAATATCTTTCTCTGATTCTATTATATTCTCACATTCGATTTTTTCAGTATTAATTTCTTCATCTTCAATTTCACAACTTTTTACAGCGTCTATACATTCTTGTATAAATTCTCTATATGCATTTTCAATGTCTGCTTTTATATCCTTCCCTATGTAATTTTCTTTTTCTAATGAGTTTTCAGCTACACAATCTATTAATTCATTGAAAAATCTGTATCTTTTTAAGAATTCTATAATATAATCAATATCTCTTTCTAAAAAATAACCTTCTGGTACATTGTATAAAGGTGATATGATAAATTTATCATATTTTACCGGTACATCACCTATATGATTTATTGACAATTTATTCTTATGTATATTTACATATAATATTTTATAAGCATTACTTTTAATAGATTTTATTGGAGGTATAAGATGTCTTGAATTAAGGTTAATAATTGATTTCATGTATCTCTCTCTATATTTTTTTTCTGAAAAATTTATAAAATTTTGATTATTTCTCACCCTTAATATTATAACTTTATCTTCAACAAATTCTAAAATTGTATGTATACAAAAGTTTTGTTTTATATGTAAATATAATTCACGATCGAATTCATAGTTATATTTCGAACATATATAATTAATATCACTATACTTTTCTTTACTTATATCGTAAATCTCATCATGATTTAATGAATTAATTACATATCTAGTTTCAATGCATATAATCTTCTTAATATTAATTAGCTCCTTATAGCATATTTTTTCACTCTTTATTTTTTCATCATCCACTATTTTATGTAGTTCCCCCATAATAATTTTTTTGGAGATATCAATATTTTTAAATTCTAAATAATCCCCTGTATATTTTTTATATGCAAATAAAAACATTGATATTTTTTTATTTCCTAATTCATCTAGTTTATCTAATGAGTCTAAGCAACATATACTTTCGCCTAATTTTTTCATTATTTCAGGCATCAATTCTAGTTCTATTCGATTTCTTATATTTTTTAATTTCTCTTTATTTATACAATCTCTAGATACTCCCAATATATCTTTAGTTTTACCTTTATATATACTTATGTTATAACAAAAAAATCTTAATCCAAACTGTCTCGGCTCTTTACAATATATACCTTTAAAATTAAAAGTATCATCGTACCTATGATACCCCTGTTCCTCATCTAGCCCTTGTACTATTACTTTTATACCTTCTTTTTTATCACTTATTTCTATATCCATTAGTTTTGTACTTCTTTTTTTAAAAGTAGCATATTCATCTATTTTCTGATCTATGTATGTATTATTATCCATTTCACTTGGATTTATCTCATGTTTGCTATACCTATTTTTATTTATATATATATCAAGCATTTGCATATTATCAAGTGTTTCTTCTGTATAAAGAACAATCTGGCTATCCACTAACTGTTTATCTAAATTTTTTTCAAAAATATCAAAATTTTTTTGAATATCATAAATTTTACTTAGACAATCAATATCAATTGAATTTATACAATCTCCTATTTTGGCTTTACCTTTTATTCTCAAAGTTATTTTAGTTCCTATTATCTTTTTTTCTTTATATTCCTTAACAGTTATATATCCATTTTTTCTTCTAGATACAAAAGTTAAATCATATCCTATATCATCTTCCGATTTTGTTTTTATTTCCAATTCATCGGTTACTAAAAAAACTGAATGTAATCCTATTCCAAAATTACCTGTTGGTTGTAAAAATTCAGGCATTTCATCTATAAGTTTGATCAATTCCCTATCTTGATTCCAACTACCTCCAACCTTTTCCATGCGTTTTAAATCATTTATATTTATTCCACACCCTCTATCTTCTATAGTAAATTCAAGTTCCTCTTTATCTTCATCATAATCGATAGAAATATTTATAGGATAATATCTTTTTATTTTTTCTGGAAGATCACTTGGGAATTCAAAGTCTTTCTTATTTTTTATTTCTTTTAACCTAACTTCATCTATCCCTAGTAAATCTTGACTAACACCATCATACTTACCATACCTTATATCTTTCCACATTTGAATCTTTGTTGCATCCATTGCATTTTGTATTAATTCTCTTATAAAAATAAGTTTATCTGAATATATACCTTGTCCTTCAATTAACTCAAATGCTCTTTGGGGATCTATATTAGATTGTAAATCTAATTGCTCTTTTATATTTTCTGAACCTTCCATAGTTAGTTTTATATTCCCTAAACTTGGAGGCCCTCCTTTAAACCCTTTAGGCACAATATCAGACCATCTACTACTTAAATTTTTCACTTCTTCTTTAAGCCAGTCAAACCACGCTCTCGTTTCTCTATATGAATTTGGATCTTTACATACTGCAGATACTTGTATTTTTTCAGGAGATACTAAAAATAGTGTAATAGATTTATGTTTTTCTTTATGTGCTTTAGATGAATCTGGAAAATACTCAACTTTTTCAAATACCTCATTAAACCTTCCATCATCTAAATCAAGTAAATCTCCTAATCTTAGTAAACTAGCTATAAATCTAGGATGAATGACATCGGTTCCAATACCATTGTCAAATTGTTCTAATTCATTAAAACTATCTTCAAAGTTAGTTCCATGAGATATAGCAATTTTTTGTAATAATACAATTAATCTATTTGGTATTAACTTGTTATAATTAGAATTTAACCCAATACTAGACCCTTCTTTTATAAAGTCCGCACTTCTGACACTATGTTTTCCTCTATAATATTCAGAACTTATTGCCGTAACATAACGTCTTACTTTAACTGGCCAATCATTATCCTTAAAAGGGGTTTCGCTTTTTTGCATTTCAAGTAAATATTTAGCTGCTTCAACTATATATACATCAGAATTATTTTCTTCTAAATTTTTCAAAAAACGTTCAAAGCTTGGTTTTTTCCATTCTTCTAATAGCTCTTTTTGTGAAACTATCATTCCTATATCATGTAAATATGCACTTTCTAATATTAAAAATGTATCTGTTGGACTAAGTGATCTTATTCTATCTTCACCTAATAACATTTCTATTTTATTTATAATACTTAATGAATGACTTTCTCCATGCATACTATAATGAGGGAAATTATAATAAATAGCAGATAAAGCTCTAGCGTGTGTTTCTTGGTCTAGCGTCCATACTGCATATAAATTTTTATATTTTTCATCTTTGCTACATGTATTCTTTAAATGTTCTACTAATGAATATTCGCTCCAATAAGTTTCATTTCCCTTATATCTCTCATTCATAACTACACCTCTTAGATTTTTATATATTTTTAATAAATTTACATTTATTTCCATAATATATTATACGACATGTATCTATCTTTTTCATTCAAATTTTTAACATCTATCTAAGTTAAAAACAATACTAACAGCATATTTATAATAGCTATAAAATATCAAATCTGTAATTTATATATAGTCTGTTTTAAAAATTACTACAAAATATAGTAATCAAATTAAATATTCAAACTAACCTAGTCTAGTTTTTGAATATTAGTTTTCTATCAAAATTATTAATTCTAAGTTAAAACAAAATTCAACCACACAAACTTAATAAATTGCAAAACAAAATTATAGTAGTATTTTCAATAAGTTTTAAAATAATATCATTAAAATACCGTCTATTCATTGTGTTATAACGTTTTTTAATATATTATAAAAAATAATCGTCAAATAAATCGATACTTTTTTAACACTAAAAAGAGCATCATCTATCAATGCTCATTATTTTAGTAATCCTTTACAAATTTAAACTGTTCCTTTGTATAGGCTGTTTCAATTTTTATATTATAGTAATTTTCATCAAAAGAATTATCAGTTACTTTTAACATAATCTATTGCAAACTGGTCTTCTTTCACACGATTTATACTATTTTCATATTTAATAAGATTATCTAGCATTTTATCCTTCTTATCATACGCAATCAAATTGTCTGTAGGTTTAATTTTTAGTGAATGGATTTAATTTAGTATTTTTCCTTCATGTAATTCAAGTTCATATAGTTCATTGTTAGTGAAATATATACATTTTTTTCATTATTACAATTGTCTATTTATTTCTATATATAAGTTAAATGAGTTTCAAAATCTTCTTGTCCTTTTTTAACACTAAACTTATCATTCTTATTGGGCTCAATTTCTATAATACCATCTTTATAATTTGATTTATCAAACTTCATACTAATCCCTATTTTATCTTTATCTCCAATTAAATAAGATACAACTTTTTCATCTTTCATAAATACCATTTGAGGTTCATATCCTTTTTCCTGCTGGGCTAAACTTTTCCACTTATATCCTACATTTTTATATATTTCTTCTATTGTCGTGTTTTTGTCAAATACATATGCCCTATCCCATTCAAATGGAGTTATTTCTTTTAAATTTATCTCTTTTGTTCCCCTCTTTATATCTGCAATTTTATACACTAGTTCACCTGCATAATCATAACTTTTATCTTTTTCGAACTCTGTTAGCTTAACATACTTGTCTTTTACTCTCCACTTTTCTTTATCTTTTTCTAATTCAAAAGTTATTTTAGATATACATTCTCCATGTTTTCCAGGCTGTGTTACTATTACATTTTCACCACTTTTATTTTTATAGTCATGTTGTTCAAAAGCTGTATGAGTATGACCTGCAACTATTGCATCTATTCCATCTAATTCTTGTGCCAATTCTTGTATTCTATTACCTGGATGTTTAGGCTTTTTGGGTTTTTCTCCACTATGTGCTACCGCAACTATTATATCTGGATTTTCTTTTTCTTTCATTATCTTTGTCCATTTCTTGGCATCTTCAACTAAGTCATTCATATATAACTTTCCAGCATAACTCTCTATATCTTTTAAGTCTCGTTTTTCGTCTCCAGGTTCACCCTCATTGACTTCTTTTATAGTAAGCCCTAATATACCTAACTTAACTTGTCCATATTCAGTGTCTATTTGTTTTATAATATATGGTTTTGTGTAGCTTTCACCATTTTGTTTATAAGTATTTGCTGATAATACATCTATATTATTTTTTTCAAAGTCAGATATCATATTATCTAAATGAAATTTATTATTTGATACAAATTCATGATTCCCAAGTACTACTGCATCATAGCCTACTTCATTCATATCATTTGCTAGTGGAAACTCTACATACTTATTTTCAAACGTAACGATTTCAGTTTGCTTCTTACTACGCCTATCACTAAAATATTTATCCATAGCTCCACCACTATCACTATCAAAAAAATCTCCTGCATCTACTAATGATATGTTTGGATCATTTTCTCTTTCTTTTCTTATGTTCTGTGCCATGTTATATGGAACGGACCCATGTAAGTCTGTTGTTGCAAGTACATTTATTTGTGTACTTTTTGTTTTTGTTTCTGTGCATCCTGTTAATATACCTATTGATAGCGATACTATTATCATAGGTATAATTTTTTTAATTCCCATCCCCAACATTCCCCTTTATATTATCTTTTGATAATTAAAATGTAGCAGGTTATTTTTCTTTCTACAATATATTTTAGAAATTTTTTATATTAATTGAGTCACTATTTAAAACTTTTTCATTTAATGTTAGTATAAACTTAACTAAGGATTATCAAATTGGAGGGAATAATAATGGAGCTAATTAAAAACTTAAAATCTGAAAAAGTATTTTATTTCTTTAAACAAATATCAATGATACCGCGTAATTCTGGAAATGAAAAAAATATAAGTAATTATCTTTTAAAATTTGCTAAAGATAGGAATTTAGACGTAATACAAGATAGTTCTTTTAATATAATAATAAAAAAAGATGCAACAAAGGGATATGAAGATTTGCCACCTGTCATAATTCAAGGTCATATGGATATGGTATGTGTAAAATCAAATGATAGTAATCATGATTTTACAAGTGATCCTTTGGAATTAAAATTAGTAGATAATAAGTATTTATATGCAAATAATACAACACTAGGTGGAGATAATGGAATCGCTATTGCATACGGATTAGCAATATTAGATTCAGATGATATAAAACATCCTAAATTAGAATTTGTTTTTACTACTGAAGAAGAAACAACTATGAATGGAGCACAAAATTTAGATACAAATTTATTAGAAGGTAAAATTCTTTTAAATATTGACTCAGAAGAAGAAGGAGTATTTACATTAGGATGTGCTGGTGGAATTTTAATGGACTCAGAATTATTATTAGAGTTTGAAGAAATTAAAAATCCTACATATAAAATAGAAATTGGAGGATTATTGGGAGGACACTCAGGAATACAAGCTGATAGAAAAAGAGCAAATGCAAATAAATTAATGGCAAGATTACTATTTGAATTAAAAAAAGAAATTGATATTAATATAATTTCAATTGACGGAGGCGATAAATATAATTCTATACCAAACGTTTGTTGTTCTATAATCAGTATAAGTGAATGTGACAAAAATATTGTTAAAGAAAAATGCCTAAAAATTAAAGAAACATTTATGAATGAATATAAATCTGAAAATTTATTTATAAATATAGATGAAATAACTTTTGAAAATAAAAAAAATCAATTTACTAAAGAAATAACAAATAAAGTAATAGATTTTTTAGTATTACTTCCAGATGGAATACAAACAATGAGTGAAGATATTGATGGATTGGTTGAAAGTAGTATAAATTTAGGAATAATAAAAACAGAAAGTAATAAAATAGAGTTTAAAATGGATTTAAGAAGTTCATTAAGAAGTAAATTATATGAAATTATAAATAAAATTGAAATTATAAGTGAAATTATGGGATTTGAAACTAACAAATATGCAGAATACCCAGAGTGGGCATATAATTCAAATTCAAAAATAAAAGATTTAAGCGTAGAAATATATAAAAAATTATTTAATATAAATCCTATAGTAAATGCATTGCATGCTGGGTTGGAGTGTGGAGTATTTAAAGAAAAATTACCAAGTGATGTTGAGATAATAAGTTTTGGTCCTAATATATTTGATGTTCATACAATTAATGAACATATTGATATAGAGTCAGTAGAAAGATTTTATATATTTTTAATAGATTTATTGGAAAATATTTTTAAAATCCAAAATAATTAGTATCATGAAAATGTTTATTTCTCAGGCAATAACTGTATCTTTTTAAATATCTCGTTGGTGTTGATGCTTTTAAGTAGATAAAAAGGTCGTGCTTATAACACGACTTTTTTATCATTTTCTTCAAATGCAAATACTGTTGCATTATTTATTTTTATATAAATTAAATCCCTAGTCTTCTCATAATAATCTAGATATGTACCAAAACATATATTATTACAGACTTATGCATTCTAAATTTTTAACTATATTTTTATATCTTTCATTTTCCTTTATGAATTCATATCTCTCATCATTTATTAGTAGCTTTTTTAGACTTAATACAAGATATCCTTTAGACTGAACTCCTTTGAATAACTCTATTCCATCAAATAGTAAATGATTATTAAAGTTATAATCTTTATTTAAATTTTCTACAATATTTTCAATATAATCTAAAGTCTTTTCTATGTTTTTTTCTTTTGCATACAAATCAGCAAACATTAAATTTCTACTAGTTCCATACACATCTTCTAAGTCAAATATTTCTATAAGTTTATCTTTAAGGTCTAAAATATCCTTAACTTTTGATATATTATCTTCCTTGTAAGCTATACTAACATACCAATCTAAAGAAGTTATTAGATTACTTATTTTTTTATATGTCAAATCTCTTAAACTCTTTTTTGCTTTATCATATTTACCTTGATTAATATATAATCCAATCAACATATCTTCTCTATCCATATTCACCTTAGGTAAACTCAACAAAACTTCTTCTGCCTTATCTTCTTGCTTATTCATAGTATATAAAGAGCTTAATATATACTTTGAAGTTTCACTTATTTCCTGTATATCACTTTTAGAAGATGTTTCTAGTAATTATATAGCCTTATTAATCATAATATTTGCTTCATCTTCGTTAGTGGCACTAGCTAAAGACATCATATATAAAGAACCTATTCTAAACTTTAAAAACATATTATTTGGATACAGTCTTATATAATCTTCGCAAGCCTTTATTGCATTTTCAACACTATCTTTCTCAAATATAGTTGAACATTTTTTTACAAGTTCCATAACTTCTTCATTAGAGATTTCTATTTCATAGCTTAAAAGCTTATCTATTGTAGTATTAAAAAATCTAGCTATTGAAGGTAGCATAGTTATATCTGGATAGGAATTTTCATTTTCCCATTTTGATACAGCTGCTACAGATACTCCTACTGTGTTGGCAAAAACCTCTTGTGTTACACCTTTTTCTTTTCTTAATTTATATATAACTTCCCCAATATGCAATTTCATACTATCTCCTTTTGAATTTATAGATTTTTATCTTATATTTTAAATTATATATATTTGTAAATATCTAGACAATGGAACTTTAGTTAAGTAATAGTTTAGTTTTTTTAACCATCAGTTGAATTTTAAATAAAAATAACTGTACTCTAGTGATTCAATATATATAAGTACTAGAGCACAGTTATTTATTAAAATTGTGAAATGTATAATTACATATTCTGTTTATGAAAATCTAATTTAAAAATTAAATATAAACAAAGTTTCTATTGGTGTATCAAGTTCCCTTGATATTTTAACTGCTAATTCAAGTGAAGGATTGTACTTAGCATTTTCTAAACGAGCAATAGTTTCCCTTCTAACATTAACCTTAGTAGCCAGTTCTTCTTGTGTTAATTCCTTTAACTGACGATATTTTTTTAAATTGCTAGTAAAATTTGTCATAGTTTTTATGATTTCATATCAAATCTATAAGTTAAAAATGCCCATAGATTGACAGATGCCGCAAAAGTTAATGCTACTATTAATAATAGTGATCTGCAAAATAACTCAAATGTTAAATTTGGTTGTAAAAAACTTAATACACTTAATGTAAATGTTAGTAGAATACATATTCTAAAAGATATTGAACCAGCCTTATATTTATTAAACTTTAAACGTTCATCCTCAAATTGGTCCAATTTAGCCCACCAAATATAAGAAAAACTTCCCAAAGAAGCAAACCATAATAAATCAGAAGGATCTCCATCTATACCTGCAAATCCTCGAAATCCAAAAAAACCGAATAATGCGAATAGAACTAAATATTTATTTGAGTTTCCTTTTTTCATAAATAACCTCTCCTTAACGTGATATATTTGTATCCTTTTGTGATAAATATATTACGTTAAAGTAAATTCTATGACTAAAAAGATTGATAATCTTTAATAATAATATTTTAAAATTTAAATTACTTTTATTCATACTTCATAACAAAAAATTCACCAAACCCAGCATAGGTTTCCTGTTTTTTAATATTAACTATTTTAAAACCTTGAGATTCATAACATTTAATAGCTCTTTTATTCCAACTTCTAACCTCTAAAATAATTGGTTTATTTTCATATCTTTTACTACATTCATCTAAAGCCATCTTAATTATTTGCTTTCCTATTCCAACACCACAATATTCAGGTTTAACACCTATTCCCAAAAATACAGAATCACCTTCATCTACTAAATTTACAAATCCAATTAAATTCTTTTCTTCATTCAAATATCCAATAAAATTTTTTCTTTTTTCTTTCTTACACAAAGAAATTTGCTTATTTATAATTTCATCCCATGAAGGCAAATTATATATCTCATACTCTCCTTCATACCTCCAAGTAGTTATTTCCTTAGCCAATTCTTCAGTAAACTTAACTGGTTTTAAATTCATTATATCCTCCTAAAATAATTAACATTTGATAATTAAGACTTCCATTCAGATTTTAAAATTGAGTAAAGATTTAAATCATAGAAATTACCATTTAACTTGCCTACTTGTTTTAAAGTCCCTTTATACTTCATATTATTTTTTATCATTACTTTACCTGAAGCAATATTTTCGGTATTATGCATAGCTACAATTCTATTTAAGTTTATTTCCTCGAATAAATACCTAATAACTGAATTTAATGCTTCACTCATAATACCTCTATTCCAAAACTGTCTTGATAAACAATAACCTACTTCGCAAGAAGAACGCTTATCCTTTAAATTATATGCCTTAATATCCCCAATAACTTCTTTAAGTTCTTTAAGTTCAATAGCCCAATGATAAGTTTTATCATCACTATATTCACTAATCCAATAATCTAAAAGTGATTTAGTAACCATAACGTCTTTATGTGAATCCCATGATAAAAATTTAGAAACTTCAGCATCTGATGCCCAATTTTTAAACATATCATTAGCATCACTTATTTCAAATCTTCTTAAAATAAGTCTATCTGTATCTATTGTTTTAGTTCCTAGGTGTTTTATCATATAAAGTGATTCCCCCCTTTGTTTATAATTACAAATTCTATAATTTATCACTTTATATACAATTTACTTTGTAATTTTAATTTCCTCTAATTTTAGTTTAAAATAATCTCTATAAAATAAGTATTTAGCAAAAAATATATTTTTGAATAATAGAGGGGTTTTTAATCATAGGTGTTTTAGGTTGATTAGAGGTGTGCTTAATAGGAATTTCAGGTGTAAACTAGACAATATAATTTTGATAATTTTACAAATATGCAAAGTTAGAAAATTAGTATATATAGATTTTAATATTTATTTGATTTTTCAAATAACATAAAAATAATATAACTAGATTTTGTACTAGTTATATTATTTTTATTGAGTATTAATTTTTAATCCAAGTTAAAATAATGAAACCAGTGAACAAAGTTTGATCTTAATTCAACAGTGTCATTATTTTAATTAATAATTTTCTGCTCTAACTTCAAAAAATCCTTGAGAATACATACATACAGGACATACTTCTGGAGCTTTTTTACCCATAACAAGGTGCCCACAATTTAAACATTCCCACATTGTTTCTTCTGATTTTTCAAATACAGCTTTCATTTCAACATTATTTAAAAGTTTACGATATCTTTCTTCATGTGATTTTTCTATTTTTCCAACTTGTATGAATTTTTCTGCTAAATCGAAGAACCCTTCTTCCTCAGCATCTTTTGCAAATCTAGCATACATATCTGTCCATTCATAATGTTCTCCTTCTGCACCATGAAGAAGATTTTGATTTGTATCTCCTAGTTTTCCAAGTTCTTTAAACCATAATTTAGAATGCTCTCTTTCATTTCCTGCTGTTTTTAAGAATATTTCATATATTTGCTCATATCCTTCATTTTTAGCTACTTCTGCAAAGAATGTATATTTATTTCTAGCAATTGATTCTCCTGCTAAAGCTTCCATTAAATTCTTTTCTGTTTTAGTTCCTTTATATTTTGTAGCTGATTCACTACTTTGTGTTGTTTGTTCTTCTATTTTTACAAATACTGAAGCAGGGTTTTTACATACTGGACAGATAAATCCTTCTGGTAATTCCCCTTCATGTATATAACCACAAACTGAACAACGATATTTTACTGATGTACTCATTTTACTACCTCCTAAGTCTTTACTTTTATCAAAATAAGTTGTATGTAACATTTTTTGTGCAAGATTACTTAATGGCTTACCATAAAATTCTTTGTAAAGTGTTTTTATTTCTTTATTTTCATGACTTAATCGAACTTTCATTTCCGAATCTCTTTTATAAAGTCCCTCTATACGCTTTTGTCTAAGCGTATTGCCTTTAAATTGAGTATCTTTTGGTTGTCCACCTCCACCGATACATCCTCCAGGGCAAGTCATCACTTCAACAAAATGATATTGTTTATTTCCATGTTTAATTTTTTCAATAAACTTAGATGCATTTTTAGTTCCATAAACAACAGCAACATTAATCTCCATTCCCTTAATTTTTAAAGTTGCTTCACGAGTTCCCTCCATGCCTCTTACAGTTTCTAAATCATAAAATAATGTTGTAGGCTCTTCTTTTGTTATATATGTATATGCTGTTCTAAGTGCTGCTTCCATAACTCCACCTGTATTGGCAAATATTACACCAGCTCCTGAAGATTTTCCCATTAAGTTATCATAATTACTATCTTCTAAATCATTTAAATCAATATTATGTTCTTTTGCCCAAATAGCTAACTCTCTTGTAGTTATGACATAGTCCATATCACGCATCTCATCTGCATTGTAATATTTTCCAGATGCATTCATTTCATCTCTTTTAATTTCAAATTTCTTTGCAGTACAAGGAGTTAAAGCTACATTTACAATTTTTGATGGATCTATGCCCATCTTCTTTGCAAAATATGTTTTTATAGTTGGCCCTTGCATTCCAATTGGACTCTTTGAAGTTGAAATATGATCTAGCATATCAGGATGAAACGTTTCAGCATATTTTACCCATGCAGGACAACAACTAGTAAACTGTGGTAACGGCTTATTTTTAGAAGTTATACGTTCTATTAGTTCACTTGCTTCCTCAACTATTGTTAAGTCTGCTGCAAAATTAGTATCAAGAACATAATTAGCACCTAACTTTCGAAGTAAAGCTACCATCTTACCTTCAACAAAACTACCATCTTTTATGTTGAATTCTTCTCCAAGTGATACTCTAACAGCTGGTGATGTGGTAAATATAACTATTTTGTCCTTACTATTTATTACAGATTCAACTTTTTTGTAGTCATAAACTTCTGTAATACTCGACTGAGGGCAAACATTTGCACACTGACCACAATTAATGCATACAGCAATATCATTCGTATCTTCTAATGAATAATTTCCATTTACACCTATGTAATCCGTGCAAATTTTTTTACACATACCACACTGTATGCACTTTTCTTCATCTCTACAAATTGAAGGGTTATCCTTTTCAATTGCAACTCTAATGTTAGTTGATAGATGTTTACTCATTTTTAATCCTTTCTTAAAAATTTATATTATATGTTCAAATATATCTGTATAACTATCTGAACATATATACTTATACCCTGGAAATTTATGGTTAATCTCCTAATATAAATAATGTTAGAATTGAATAAGAGTTTAAATGATTGTATATTATAATTTAAATTTTAGTAAAGGGTGAAAATTTAATGGATTTATATAAAAACGATTTAATTATTGAACATCTAAATAAAACTAAAACTCGTATTTCATTTTATTTAGCTGAAGGTCAATCTCCTTATTATGAAATTTATGATAATGGTAAATCTATTTGTAGACCTGAATATGTAGATTTATGTGTTAAACGTTCATACGATTTATGGAAAAAATGTGAATTTTCAAATGATTTAACAGTTTTATTTGAAGACACATACAGCAGTTATAATAAAGGTGAAAAAGAGTTTATAGAAAGTTGTTTAGATTCATCTAAATGCTCTGTTTACTATTTTAAATGGAATGATGATGGTGAAAAATTCAATGGAACAAGATATGTTTGGAATACTAATAAAATAGATGTTAAATTACTTTTTGAAAAAATAATTCTTTCTGATATCGGTGAAGATACAGTTTTAGATTGCTCTGTTTTTATTATGGATAATAAAAGTAAAAATATTTTCTTTTTATATGATGATAAGGGTATTGATGTTTTTTCTAATGATGAAAATTTCATATCTAAAATAAAAAGTTAAATATAAAAAAAGGAAAACTATCTTTTAAATAAGTTAGTTTTCCTTTTTACTTTCTAATGTATATTTTCACTCATATAAGTTAATAAATCATTTTCAATATTACTGTGAATATCACTAATTCCAATCATAGAAAATATTATAAATCCAGTTATAAAAACCATTTGCATAGTTGAAATTACTTCATATTCAGTTTTGTATTTTATATTTTGAATTAGAATCATTAAAAACATAAATCCCATTCCAAAATAAGAATATACTTTTAAAACTTTAAAGTCTATCCATCTTTTAGCTTTATTTATATATGTATCAAAGTATTTTTCATTTTTATTATTTTCAATAGCTTTTGATTTTATAGAATTTGATTTTGTTAAAACTTCTCTTTTATTGTTTTTTAAAGTTAATCTATATTCATAATTAAAGACTTTAACAAATCCTTTTTCTTTTCCTTCATTTATATCTTTAAAAAATGCTACAGTAAAAATCATAAATGCTATACACAAAATTATTGTTATAAATTTGTATTTTATAAATACTCTCTTAATATTTTCGTCTTTATTGTGAATACATTTAACGTACTTTTTAGATAAATATTTTTCATAAGGTATTAATAAAGTAAAAATTAATATAGATTCCATTGTAGTGTAGCTATTATATTTACTTAAAATGATACTGACTATCCTAATTACTACATATATATCTACAAATATAGCAAATTTCTTTAATCCATTTTTGTATTTTTCTTCATCTATAAATTCATAATTTTTATATAGTTCTTCGTTTTTACTTTCCTCAATGTATTTGTGACCTATATATGAAAACATTATCAAAATTGCTATGTCCATACCAGATTCTATAAATAAATCAAATATCCCCCCTAGAATTATCAATGTAACCCCTAATTTTACATCTTCTCTTTTAAATATCTCTTTCTTCATAATCTCCCCCAAATCTACACATTATAGTTAAATAATACCATATTATTAATATTACTTTGCCTTAAAATGAATGTT
The DNA here is from genome assembly GCF_039521565.1 of Paraclostridium tenue. NCBI lineage: Bacteria > Bacillati > Bacillota > Clostridia > Peptostreptococcales > Peptostreptococcaceae > Paraclostridium > Paraclostridium tenue. The sequence goes on along the minus strand of NZ_BAAACP010000008.1, from coordinate 46,130 downwards.
TTTATAGAATTTTTTTAATATTCATACAAACTAAAGTTAATTAAAAATAGATTTATTGAATTAACTTAAAACAATGTATTTAACTTCAGATATATGAGAGTATTTTATAATTGGAAAATTTTGGAGTGTTGTATATAATATAATTAACGTTTTCAATCGTTATATGTTTTAAAATTAATATTTTAATAAAATAAGGGGGATTTATGAAAAATAATAATGAAGGATTAGTATTTAAAGCAATATTAATTGCTATAATTGTTGGGGTTTGCACTTCTACTATGTTTGGAGGCATTGAAGATAGTATACATCAATTATCAAATAGTATTTCTGATTTAGCTAATATGACTAACAATAATTCTAATGACTTTATATCTATGAGCATAGGAGAAGCTGCAGTACATTTAAATATACCAAAAGATGACTTGCAAAAAATAATAGATGATGATAACACTGATATTCCTTATATTAAAATAGGTAATAAAATTGTTTTTTATAGACATGCCTTATATAAATGGGCTGAATCAGCTCAAATAAATATAAATAAAAATGAATAAAATTAATAATTTATAATATCATACTATATTTATAAAATATAATATACAAATTATTAATTAGCATAAAAAAAAAGACACACGATGTGTCTTTTTTCCGAACATATATATATATATTATAATATAGTTACATTCTCTGCTTGAGGACCTCTAGCACCTTTAACTATATTAAAGTTTACTTGTTGACCTTCTTCTAATGATTTAAACCCCTCAGTTTGTATAGCTGAAAAATGTACGAATACGTCATCTCCACCTTCTACTGATATAAAACCAAATCCTTTTTCATTGTTAAACCATTTTACTGTTCCATTTATCATTAAAAATACTCCTATGAACCTATTTCTAGGTCTCTCTTAATTTATTTGTGTATCGCTACAAATATTATTATAGCACATATTATTAATAATAGATAGCTTTTTATTTTAATTTCTTTTAAATGCTCTATATATCACTTAAATAAACCTTCTTCGATTTAAAATATAAGAAATAGCATATACAATTATTCCTGTTAACAAATACATTAGTGAAGAATATTTTAAAATTTCAACATTTGTACCATTGTAAAAATCATAAAATGTTCCAAATATCATTGTAATCATAAGAGCAATCCAACTTTGTGATACTGAATTACTGCGAATTAAAAATTCTCGTTCTTTTACTTTTGATTTTGATATAGGTTTCTTTCCAGCTAATAAATAGATGATAATTAGTGAAGGAATACCTATTAATAAAGTCTGTCCCCAGTTAATCAATAAACTAAAAAATGTCATAATAAAACTCCTTTTTAAATGCTTTATAAATTTTTTAAAACTTATATGGGTTGAAAAATCTATTATTTATTTTAACTTATAGATTTAAAAAAATCTTAAAAGTGGACTAAAATGTATTTATTTTGGACTAAATCGTTTATTTACTATATAAAAATAATCAATGAAAAAATAACTATTCTATTATCAAGCGCTTTAGGGGAAATATTTTTATAGAAATATAAAATAAAAAATAGTGTATCTTATGAAATACATTAATTTCGGCAGATACACTATTTTTTTTTATACAATATAAACAAATACATCTAAAGTATAGATATTTTACTCTTGATCTTTTTTATAAAGAGTATATACATTATACCCACCTAATAAAACAGCGAAAATTAATAAAATTAATTTGGAGATACTCATTTTATCACCTCAAAAGATGTATTATTATAATATATTTTGTTTATTTTTTTGAAATTTAGTCATTTTATTATAAATCACTTTTGTTATTTTATTATTTATGTTTTAAATGTACTGTTTAAGAGGGTATAGTAAATCACTATACCTTCTATTATTTTTCTTTTAGTATGTTTCTTATTTGTGATTGGCTTATTTGATATTTTCTAGATAAAATTTTTATATCTCCATTAAATTCTTTTTTTATATTTTTATTTCTTAAGCTTAGGATTAAGGTTTGTTCTTTTGGTATGTATATGGAACTTCCTCCCATGTATTTTACTAGTTTTTTAAAGTTTTCTATTCCTATTAGTTGAGCTAAATCTTGATTGTTTTGGGGTATTTCTTTTATAGTTATTTTTTCAATCATTTTTTTCACTCCTTTTATTTAATTATATTAGCTATTTTAAAAGAAGTGGTGTGGCTAGTTGGCTCAAAGGTTACCTTTTATAATAATTAAATATTTTTTATAATCAAAGTTTTAAACTTTTATATAATGCTAATTAAATAAATTTTAGATATCATATAGATAAATATGAATTTATAAGTATGTTTGTTATAATATTTCATAAATAAAAATTCTAGGAGGAACTTGGTGTGAATACAGCGACATTTCTAGATATATTAACAGTAGCAGAAAAACTAAAATGCAATACTAGACACTCATGTACATCTAGCGGACGTCATGAAAGTGTGGCAGAACATAGCTGGCGTATTGCATTAATGGCATTATTAATGCGTGATGAATTCCCAGATATTGATATGGACAAGGTAATTCGTATGTGTTTAATTCATGATTTAGGAGAAGCCTTTACTGGTGATATTCCTACTTTTGAGAAAAAAGAAGAAGATAGTAAAAAAGAGGATGAGATGTTTTTTAAATGGATTTCAACTTTCCCTACTCCTTATCGTGAGGAGTTCACAGATCTTTTAAAGGAAATGAATGAACGTAAGACTGATGAAGCAAAGCTTTACAAAGCATTAGATAATTTAGAAGCAGTCATTCAGCATAACGAGGCGGATATTAGTACTTGGATTCCGCTAGAATATGACTTACAGTTTACTTATGGTGCAGATAAGGTGAGATTCTCTCCTTATTTAAAAGAGCTGAAAAAATAAATAGACAAAAGAACGACAGAAAAAATAGCTCAAAAGAGTGAATCTTAGTTATTTAGAATAAATGACAGTTACTATATGACAAGTAATTAAAACGTATCACAATTAAGTGATACGTTTTAATTTTTTCTAAACACTTTCTATATATTTAATTGTTTCATCTGTTAATTCTATTGGGAACATATATCCTTTTACACCATTGTCTGAAAGCTTTTTACTAGAGACCTTATCAATTTTACTTAAATAATTTTTAATTGGTGTAAGTCTTACATAGTTTGATCTCTTTTTTACTTCCCCTTTGCTAAATTCATTATCATCAATAGTTTCTTCATATTCTAATATTGCTCTTACTTGACATTTTAAAAATATAGCTCCATAAGGTGCTCCGTTGTATAAATATACAATATCTCCTAACCCTAGTTTTAAATCTGTTCCATAGTCTACAAATCCATTTTTTAAAAAGCTTCCTAAAATATCATATTTTTCTAAATTACATGGAAACATATAAGATTTCATTTTATACTCATCTCCTATTTTTTATATAAGAAAATTTTACCATATTTATTGTTTCTCATAGCAGTTTTAGTAATATTTTTTCTCAAATACTTTTTTTGATGATTTTTCTATGTCACCTCTATACTTATGTTAACAAGTTAAGGAGGTGATTTAAATGGCAGTTTCTGAAACTAAGAATCCATCAGCTTTAAAGATAAAGTTAGATGCTGGTCTTAATGATGATGGTAAGACTATTGTAAAAAGTAGAACTTATAATAACGTTCGTCCTGATGCTACTAGTCAAGATGTGTTAGATGTTGCTAAGGCTATTATAAACCTTCAGGTTCATGATGAACTTGAAATTTTAAAGCAAGATAATACTATTTTGAATTAGTTAGTATTTAGTTTAGTTGAAAGGAGGTGTTTTTATGGAGGTTAAGAAAAAACTTGTTATGAGTTTTATGACTGATTTAGGCAGAGGTGTTTCTATATCTGTTGATGATCCTAGAGAGGATATAACTGAAGCTGAGATAAAATCTTGTATGGACTTGATAGTTTCTAAGGATATATTTAATCATTATGATTCTAGTTTGGTTCGTGCTGTTGAAGCTAAGATAGTTGTTACTGATACTACTGAGTTTGATTTAGTTGTGGCTTAATTGGTGGCTAGTTAGGGGGCTTCGGGTTAGCTTGAAATTATATGGTTCTTCCTTCACTGTAAAGCCGGTGAGGCGTGGCTTTAACGTTACGTCAGATTCCATATAATTTCTTCGCTAATCCTTCGCCATCTTGCTTTGCCACTTTTTTTGTGAGATTGTGAAAGGAGGTATTTTTATGAGTTCTGAGATTCAAACACTTATTGCCAATGTTGGTTTTCCTATTGCTATTAGTATGTATTTATTAATTAGGATTGAGGGAAAGCTTCAGGTTCTTAGTGATAGTATTAATGAATTGAGTAAAAATATTAATGTTATGAAAGCTAAGTAGTGTATTTTAAGTTTTGAGATAGTTTTTGTATAAATATAAAAAGTGAGTGTATGTTTGTAATACTCTCACTTTTTTATTTTACTTAAAGTATTTTCCATAAGGTCTAAAATGGCTTAATTCTTCTATTAATTCGTCTATTGGGTTAGAAGTTTTTTCAATAGGTTCATCAATTAAACTCATTAAATAATCAAATAATTTTTGACCAGCACCTTCCATAGTAAATCCAGATAAAGTTGTTTTATCTTTGCTTTCTAAAATTATAATTATTAGCTTGCCTGTGCTTATTTTATTAACATATGAAGAACAATCTTCTTTTAAATCCTCTTCTATTTTATTTAAATGTTCTATTGTAATTTGTATTTCTTCTTTTTCATTTTCACTTAATAAACTTTGAATAATATTTTCATCTTCTATTTTTAAAATTTTTGAAATATCTTCAAAGGTATCTTCACTTATGTCTTGATTGTTTGTTAAAAATTCATCTATTGTAATTTCTGTGGCGTTAAAATTTTCAATTAAATACTTTGAAATATCCTCTATTTTATGATTTTTTTTAATATTCATCTATAAATCTCCCCCTTTTTAATAGCCCCTACTATTTATTCACATTGTATCATTTCTATATTTTGCAAACAATGGTAATTAGCTTTATTAAATAAAATTTATAAGTAGTTTATAGGGTGTTTTTTCAAATGCTTACTGAGTTTGATTTAGTTGTGGGTTAGTTGGTGGCTAGTTAGGGGGCTTCGGGTTAGCTTGAAATTATATGGTTCTTCCTTCACTGTAAAGCCGGTGAGGCGTGGCTTTAACGTTGCGTCAGAATCCATATAATTTCTTCGCCAATTTACTTTGCCACTTTTTTTGTGAGGATAAGGAAATATGTGTTTTTGTGAGTTCTGATGTTCAAATACTTATTGTCAATGTTGGTTTTCCTATTGCTATTAGTATGTATTTATTAATTAGGATTGAGGAAAAGCTTCAGGTGCTTAGTGATAGTATTAATGAATTGAGTAAAAATATTAATGTTATAAAGACTAAGTAATTTGTGTAAGTATAAATTTTAAAATTAAATATAGCATACTCCCTTATGATATCCACTTAAAAAATATTTTACAATGATTTTTAGTGTGACTATCATAAGGGAGTTTTTTTGAAAGTAATTAAAACCAAGTTTCTTTTAGACATAACTTTAAAACTGTTAAATTTTCAGTACCAATAACTTCTTCAATTGATTTTTTAAAACTAAAGTTTCTTTACAAAATTTTTCACCTTTTTCAGTTAGTATAAGTGTTTTATCTCTTGAAGAGCTATCACAATTTTCTATTTCTATATATCCTTTTGCAATTAAATTTTTAGTATTTTTATGTGCCCCTTGCCTAGATATATCAATTATTCTAGCAAGTTGTGAAGCTGTCATAGGCTTTCTTTCAAGTAAAGCTATAATATATGATTCTGTATCTGTAATATATTCTCCAGCATTTTCACTCCATTTATCCCTAACAATTTTACGAAGTTGAGCATGTTTTTCACTTAATAAATCTATTAAATTTAAATTATCTAGATATGAATTCATCTTTCTCTCCTATATTAAAAATATATTATATTCAATTAAGAATATTATACATTATAAATTTAATATTATCATTATTTTTGTCAACCTAATTGACATTTTCATTCAAAAAACTTATAATAATTTTTGTCAACTAAGTTTACAATCTATTATAAGGAGATGAATGATTTGGGAAAAAATAAAGTAGAACATTTTATATTTATTTTAATGATATGTACATCAATGGTATTTATAATGAGCTGTTACAACATTGCTTTAATGGAAGGTTTATCTTTTAATGTGCTTAAACATGCTATATTAGGATTTATCCCTGCCTTTTTATTTGCACTAATAGGAGATGTTTTTATAGTTGGGAAAATTGTAAACAAAATAATGCCTAAAATAATTAAACCTACTGATTCTATTAAAAAGAAAGCTATTTGTATGACCTTTTTCATGGGGTGTGGTATGGTATTATGGATGTCATTTTATGGAGCTGTTGTAAATGTAGGTTTTAATGAACACTTACTTTCAGCTTATGGTAGTAATATAGTTAAAAATTTTGTATTTGCAATACCATTGAATTTATTCATTGTTTCACCATCTGCGAGAACAATATTTTTTAAGTTATTCCCACCAGAAAGTTTAAACACAACATCAACTAGCTTAAAAATTTAGATGTATTTGAAGGACTGTGAATTAAAATTTATAGTCCTTTTTAAGTTTACTTGAATTATTTTTTTTATTTCACTTTAGTTTAGCATAAAAGCGTACTTATGCTCTATCACTTGCTTTTATCACATCAATGTTACAAATAGTCATATATTTTAAGTTTGTATTTATAAGTTAATTATTATTTATGGTTTAATCTTAATATAATCATTTGGTCAAGAAGATATAGTGAAATACTATACCCTCTATTATTTTGATTTTAATATATTTCTTGTTTGAGCTTTAGTTATTTTATATTGTCTTGCTAGAATTTTTGTGTATCCTTTGAAATTTTGTTTTATGGTTTGTTTTATGGTTTGTTTTATGTGAAAGGAGGTATTTTTATAAGTTCTGAGATTCAAATGCTTATTGCCAATGTTGGTTTTCCCATTGCTATTAGTATGTACTTATTAATTAGGATTGAGGGGAATCCTCAGGTGATTTATGATAGTATTAATAAATTGAGTAAGCATATCAATATTATGAAGATTAAATAAAAAACTACAATTAATAATTATTAATTGTAGTTTTTTATTTAATATATCTTTTTGTAATTATCTCTTTAAGTATCTAATCTACTTAATAGTTTCGATAGTATTTTTAATAGATACCTTCAATTCATTTAAAATAATATATTGCAATATTGAGTAACCATTACATATAAACTCGGGCATGTATCCATTTAAATCTTCATTTAAATATTTTAAATATTTTTTTTGATTTTTTTCATCTAATTTAAGATGATTCGATTTATTTCTATATGTTCTTATTTTATCCAAAACTTTCTGTAGTTTCGGGTATTCATGTTTAAACTCTTTCCAGAAATAATTTCTTTTACTATGTGATTTAGCATTTAAATCTAATGATTCTACTAATGATTTATTAATACTATCAATAAACTTTCTAAACTTATTATAGTCTGTAGCAACTGGCATATCTAAAAACATGTTTAATTCTGGTATGTCACCGTTTCCAATCCACCCAATACCATCATTGCTACGCATATATGAATCAGCATCTCTCACTAAACTTTTAATATCCATTATAGTTCTCTTTAGATGGTTTGAATCTTTAAAATATTCATTTCTTTCAACTAAATCCCTATTACTTATAGTTTCTTGTAAAATTAAATTTATATTATTAAAATCTTCATCTTTTACTTCAAAAGCATTCTCTACTATACCTTGTGTTGTTCTATCAAGACTTATATTTGATTTATTATATAAATAAATCAAAGCTTTTCTTTCTTTTTTATTTAAAATCATAGGGTTTATGTATCTAGGCAATTGAATTATAGATATATTTTCATTCTTTTTAGATATTTCTTGTATTTTTTCAATATTTTTCTTTTGATATCCGTCTATATAATCTTCTCCACATAAAATTATATTTAGGTTTATATTTCTGCTAATAGCTTTTTCTATATCATAAAAAAATCCATTTTTAAAATTATATTTACTTACTAATGGTATTGTGATTACTATATTACTATTTTTTTCACTTTCTAGTAAATATTGATCACATACATTATTTACGTTTTCATACTTAACTTCTTTTATAAATTCACTTTGTGGTTTTTTTAATATATCTTTTATTTTTATAACGCTACTACTTTTAAAATATTCATTAAATCTATCATCTAGTAAATCTATTCCATTTTTATCAAATTCAACTAATGCTTCCTCATACTCTTCAGCTCTATTATACCCATCAAATACTACAATTCTTACATCTTCATTTTCATTTTCAAATATAAGTATATCAATCTTTTTATATAGTGTTGTATTACCTTTTATATCTATAAAATCAACTATATTCCCACAATATGTTTCCTCATCATCCTCTTTATACTGTTTAAATACACTCTTAATTTCTTTAAATTTTATGTCTTTAATATTTGATTCTATAATATTAGCTTTTAATGCCCTTATTCCATTCTCTTTTACACTTCTAGCGGCCATAAACTTATTTATATACTTTTTGATTTTTCCTGTTAATCCATCTATTAATATTGCTATCTCACTTTTATCTAAACTTTCTAAACTGTTCTCTCTTAAATATCGCAGTCCATTCTCTGTTATAGTTTTTTCATGTAAACTTATATAATCTCTTTGTATTAAATTTGTAAAAGCTTCATCTATTAAGTATCCATCTATTCCTAATATTAATTTTATATCTTGTAGAGATACTTTTTCATTGTAAAGATTTAGTACAAAATCTTCTACAACTGGTAGTGCTTTTTTGTTAACAGTTAAAATTTCAACTCTTCTCTTTAAAATTGGTACAGCGACTTCTGAATAACCTTTTAGTTTATATCCTGGTAAATCATTAAATTTATTTACCACTATATCTTTAATTTTCATCATACACCTCTATTAAACAACTCTTAGAGTTTTTTTCTATAAATTTAATTACATTTGTAAATGGATTCCCTCTAAATGATTTTGCTTTTTTAGCAAATTTTATATCTCCCACTATTATTAGGCATTTTTTCCCTCTAGATAATGCAACATTTAATCTTCTATCATCATATAAAAATCCAATTTTAAAATCATCATTATTTCTTACTAAACTATATATCACTATATCTGTTTCAGATCCTTGAAAAGCATCTACATTATCAATGAATATCCTTATACTTTTCCATCTATTTTTATCATTTGGCTTTATCAAATTAATTAAAAGCTTTTTTTGTTCATTATATCCAGATATAACAGATACTGTAATATTATTTATTCCATCTTTCCTATATGAAGACTCTATATTTTCTAGTTGATTTAAAATAGCCTTAGCTTCTGCATCATTTTTTTTAGATAAATTTTCATCTTTTTCTTTTTTATCCTTACATAATGATGTATCTATCCATTTTATAGTTTTAGGCCACCATTCTAACATATGATTTCTATTATTTTTACTTATGCCCGTTTCTATTTCTATAGCTGGATAAAAAATATCTGATACTAAACGAGATATATCTGGATGCATCCTAAACTGTGAAGTTAATATTGATTTAGGTTTATCAGTCATTTTATCATACATATCTTCAAATAAGCTTTTCTCTAAATCAACTTCTTTGATGCCCTTTTCTTCAAGTCTTATTTTATCAACTTTAGTATTTATAACAGGTGGTAGTTGTCTGTGATCTCCAACTAATATAATTTTCTTACCTCTTACTATAGGTACTAATAATTCTAATGGAGTTGCTCTAGCAGCCTCATCAACGATTACCCAATCAAAATCCATATAATTTAAAATATTTCTTGATGCAATACCTAGACATGTTGAAGCTACAATTGAAGACCCTTCTGCAAATATTTCATCAAATTCATCAAGTTTTCCTAACCTTCTATGCCACTCCTCTGTAATTTTTTGGATTTTTTCCACATTTTGTGAATTACCTATACAATTTGTTACATACTGTTTTAAAGCTTTTCGTGATGTTTTTTTTACATTTTCAACCCATCTATTTAATTGTTCAGACATTATTAAATTTTTGGATTGTTCCGATATTTTTTCACTTCTTCCGATTCTTATAATTCTTTTATCTGGTAACAACTCTGCTACCTTAGTTACCACATTATCCACTGCTACATGAGATTGTGATGCTAATAATATCTTTCCATCTGGCTCATCCTTTAATATCTGGCAAACTATTTCGGTAATTACAGTTGTTTTTCCTGTTCCTGGAGGTCCCTGTATTAAAAATAAATCCTTTGTAGCCAATGCTTTTTCTACTGCATTTAAACTAGCACTACTATTAGATTTTTTTAATATATCTTGAAAATATTGTTCTCTATCTATATGATTAATCTCATTAATTTCTATTAAAGAGGGATCTGCAATAATATCTGGAAGATATGGGTTAACGCAGCTAGAAGTATTTATGGCATTCAAAGCTCTCCCAAACTTTCTTAAACTATTTATAGACTTTGAAACATCTATACCTATAGTTCCCATATTTGATACATCTGATGGATTTACCTCTGAATCTAACTTTATAGTTATTATATTTTTATTTATATCCTCAAATTCCCCTACAGTAATCTGATGATTTTTTTTATCAGTTAACTGTATCATATCTCCAAGTTGTAATTCTGAGCTCAATTCCTCATCAGTCAAATAAACATCTATTTTATATCCAGTATCATTAATTTCAAAGTTTTTATATTTTCCTAAGTTTCGTTTTTCATCAACATCTTTAAATTCTTCTTGTAAATATTTGTTCCATTTTTCTAATAATATACCTTTTGCACTACTTCTGGATTTTTCTACATCTCTTTCTCTCTCTTTATCTGCAACTTGCTGAATTAAATTTTCAATAAAACTATCATTAATTTGACTTAAGTTATTATATATGGGTATCCATGGTAAATCTATTTTAAAACCTCTGTTGATTTCATTATTCCACTCTATGTGATCTTCAAGACAATGTACACTTTTTATATCTAAAAAGTTTTTACTTGAGTCTAATGTACATATATATTTAACATCACTACCTATAAGACAGTAATTTCCTGTTTTTTTATTTTTATATATGCTACTACTTGTTAAATCTTCCTTTAAAAATTTAATAGTATGATCTTCTCCATTATAAGTAATCATTCCTAATTCAATAAGTTTTCTTTGTATATATGAGTTACACTTTATATATAATCTCTGAGTTTTTGACTTAGCTAGCAAAAGTTCTTTTTGCAAAATTCTCTTTATTTCATATATGCTTTCAGATCTCTCATTAATATCATATCTTGTCATATCCATTAATAAATTCTTTATATTTTCTGAAACTCTTATATTTGATATATACTTCTCAATTTCTTTCTTATTTCCTGGAGGGTCATTTTCTGAAAATAAATAAGATAGTGTAAGTCCTAAGGAGTAAATATCACTTTGAGTTCTTACATCTTCTCTTAATAATTGTTCTGGTGATGCATAATTTATAGTCATATAACATTTTACAGTATTTTCATCATTGTATATATGACTAAGTATTTTACTTATTCCAAAATCTATAATACGTATATCTTTTGGATTATTTATCATAATATTTTTTGGATTTAAATCTCTATGTATTACACCTTTTTCATGCGCAAATGCTATTGCTTCTACAATACTTATAGCAATATTAATCTTATCTTCCATTAATACTTGTTCATTGTTAATATATTCTTTAAGTGTCTTGTGTTCTAAATATTCCATAACTAAAAATAGCTTATTTTTATCTTTTCCTGAATTAATATACTTTACTATACTTTTATGACTTAATTTTTTTAATGATTGATATTCTCTTTTAAATAACTCTTCACTTAATTTTCCCTCTTTGTTTTCACCTAAATCAAATACCTTAATAGCAATAGCATTATCAGTTAAACTATCCCTTCCCAAATATAATTCGATGCTAGAACTCTGATTTTCAGAAATTTTTTTTATTAAAATATATCTATCTTCTAATATCTTCATACTATTCTCCTCGTTCATTTGTTACCATTTTTTTACAAATTTTCTCTTTTATTGTAACATTTGATATATACAGTTACAAATAAAAATTACAATGTCCATTGTTTCATAGCATATATTTTAATAATTCTATCTAAAGTTAAATTTAGCGAAAATAACCTTTATCTATACATCCTATAATTAAGCTTCTTCCCTCTAAACTCCACCAAATAACCCCTACTCATCTCATACACCCTACTCCCCACAGCTTCATCAACATCTAAAATCTCATCAATTCCCATCTCACAACTTACAATCATAGGCAAATTATTAAAATATCTAAAATTCACTATCTCAAACATAATATTTACATCACTTTTACTAATACTTCCCTTAAACAAATCATCTATCAAAAGCACATTTGCATTTTTATACCTACCAACAATACTTTCATAAACCTCTTTATCCATAATATTTTGCTTTATATAAGTTATAACATCCCTATAAGGCATATACAAAACTCCCACACAATCATTCATAAGACTATTGGCAATAGCAAGGGACAAATGAGTTTTCCCCGAACCCACTTGCCCTAAAAACATTATAGAATTTCTCCTACTGTTTTTTATCTCATCAAATTTTTTTACATATTCCCTAGCTTTTCTATAAGCATCTATAACTTGAATATCATAAGTATAATTAAAACTATCAAAAGTCTTCTTCCTAAATTCATCACTTATTCCACTAGATTTTAAAATATCTTTAGCTTCTCTTAAAGCTCTACACTCACAATAAGTTGCATTATCCCCATCTAGTATAAAAGTTAAATCCCTACATTTTTCACATTTATACTTCTTCAATGAAGGCTCTAAGTTCTCTAAGTTCTTCTTCTGTTGGCTTTCTATAAAGGTTTGAGTCCTCTTTTTTAAGCTCTCTTTGATACTTAGATTTTTCATACTTTCCACCTTCACTTCCCCCTTTATTTTGCTTTTTAGCTTCATACTCTTTTAAATTATCAAAAGTTTTTATATTATTTTCTCTCCACTGTCTAATAATTCCATTAACATACCCCTTATTACACCTTTTATTATCTGTAGCTATTTCTATAGCTCTTTTAAAGAGTTTAATATCTACATCTTCACTTAACTCAATTAACCACTCTCCAACTACTCCATTTATAAGTCCTATATTTTCTTCATAAAGCTTTGCATACTCATCTATATTATTTTTTACATACATACCTATACTTTCTTTTTCAGATTCTATTTTTTGTTTTTCTTTTTCTTTTTCTTTTTGTTTTTCTTTTTCTTTTTCCCCATAGTGGTTACCCAAACTTAAATCAACTTCAACTATGGGTATACATACACTATCCATAGCCTTATCATATTTTAAATTAACCGTATCTATACTGTATCCATACCTATCACACTCTTTTAAAAATAAATCTACAAGATAATCGCTTTTAATATTTTTAAGTTCTTTTTCTATACACTTTCTAACCTTAGGACTAACAATTTTATTATGCTTAATCCAATTTTTTAAAAACACTTCCTTAGTTTCCTCACTATAAACAACTTTCCCATAATCCTCAAATCTAGAAAGTAGCTTCTCTACAGTTTCTCTGTTATATCCAGTTTCCGTTTCTATAATTCTCTTTGGAAGCTCATAAATTCCACATTGGCTTGTCTTACTATTAGTCATAAGATACATATAAAAATACTTCTCCTCAGGAGTTAAATCTAAAATAAAACCATCTTGCCAAAAATCTATATGAATATGCCTATAAACAGCCATCTATATTCCCCCTTGTAAATTAGTCTTTATACTTTCATCTAATAAAACTGACTTTTGCAATTCTATACTTAAAGGAGCATATTTAAGTAACTTCTTTATAACAGTTTTCTTTGCCATAGCATCAAATTCACTTTCCCACAAATCAATCCCAAAGATTTTACTATACTTCTTAGAATGACTTAAAACCTCATCACGAGTCATAAACACAAAACTAGATCCCATTGAGTCTAAATGATAAACAGCATAATAACCTATAACCTCTCCCCTATCACCAATTAGGCATGGTCTATGTACTAACTTTTGCTCTAGTCCATAATCAATATAAAACTCATCATTAGCTTTAACCTCATTAGCATACAAACTCTTAACCTTTCCACTTCTATAAGCAAGCTCTATCATTCCTTTATAACCTATTTGAAACTCAACCTTACAATCCTCACCAAACTTTACTGGTACAAGATAAGCCTGTCCTAAAACACTATTAGGTTCAAGATTTAAACTAAAACACTTAACCATAGCATTAATAAAAGTCATAATCTCACAAGACTTAAAATTTTCATTGGAATTAAAAACATTAATAGCTTTATTTAAAAACTTATCAAAATCAATATTACTTAAAAGCCTACTTTCTATATCATTTTTCATCTTTATCATAATTTGCTTCATAGCATAAACAGGCTTTATCTCCAAATTTTCAAGCTTTTCTTCCTTCTTTTTTATTTCCTTTTTTAAATTATTCATAAAAAACTCCCCCTTTATAAAAAATTAAAATATCTCTTTCTAAAACCTTACAATTCTAGTTAAGGTGTTATATAGTATTTGATTAAATTAAAATAGCTTCCTCAGTGTTTTCCTCAACACTTCGTTAAGGTGTTATATAGTATTTGACGAAACGTTAAAGCCATGTTTTTAGGCTTTACAGTGAAGGAAAATAATATATAACACCTTCGCCTAAATACTCTACATCCTAAACACCCTAGAAGTAGTAGTCTTTACATACTCACTAGCAATTTCAGGATAATCACTTCTAAATCTTTTACTATCAAAACTAGACCTACTTTGATTTTTCCAAGTAATCTTTCTATCCCCTACAAAAGCTACTTCATAATCTCCCATCTCATTTTGAATAACTTGTTCAATATACTTTTTCTCCAAATCAAGTTCCTTAATAAGCTTTAAAACTTCATCATATCTATTGATTTTTTCTTCTTTCATAAAAAGAATAATACTTTCATTTTTTGAACTTTTATATTTATTTTTTAAAAACCTAGAATAATCTTCACTACCATCAGGAATTGGAACCTTATCTCCTAAAATATATTCCTTCCAAAACTTTTCCTCTTCTTCCATTAAGTAAGTTATAAGTTCTTCATCTCTTTCTAATTTATGAATAACAAAATCCTCATTTCCAATAAGTTCTGCAACGTAACAACAACTAGCTCCTGTAACTGCCATGTAATGAAGGCATTGTATTTGATAATGAATAGGAACTTGTTTTTCCCATTCTTTCTTTTGAAAAGAATTAGTAACCTTACACTCTAATATTGCTTTTTCTCCAAATACATATCTATCAATGTTTGCAATAGCAAATGGATATTTATCATTTCTTAAAATTCCATTTACATTTCTGACCTTTTTCCCAGTTCTTAACATAAATTCACGAGCCACAAAATCTTCTAACTTATTTCCTAACTCCATCCTAAAACTTTCACTTTCACATTCTTCGTAATTTTTACTATGTAATTTATCTATATAAACACTAGCCCTACTTTTAAAAGGACTCATATTAACAATGCTTGAAGCATCAGAACCACCTATTCCACATCTTCTTTTTTCTAGCCACTCAGCTTTACTCATGTTTTTAGTATTGTATATAATCTTTGCATCTAAAAATTTTTTCATAATATCCCCCTTTTAATTACAATTATCAATTTTTTTATTTAAAACACTCATATAATCTGTTTTTATTTTATTTATAAAGTAAGTTTGTCCTTTTCCAGTTATCCTAGTGGTTGCTTGTAATTTTTCTCCATTTTCAGTTTTAACTATTTTTTCTATAACCTTAAAATATCCTCTGTCTATGTATTTTTGTTTTGGAAGATTTTTATCTATTCCATTTTTAATCAAATATCCATTTTCTCTAAACCAAAAGAAAAGTCTATTTCTTCCAATATGTATATTGTTGTTGCTTAAAACTTTAGCAAAAGTTCCTATGCTTATAACTTCTTTTGTTTCTTCTATGACTTTTATAAATTCTTTATAAGAATTATTTTTATTTATTAAACTATCAATTAAATTTTCTAAAAAATCTGGGTTATTTATTATATTGTTTATAATTTTGTTATCTAAATATGCCCCCTGCTTTCTAATAGTTGGAAGTACCTCTTCAAATATCCAACTTTCAAATCTGTTAGCAGTTTCAAGCTTTGACTTTATAATTAATCTATATAAATTTGATTCATCTATAAACTTTCTATTAACATATTGGATAATATCTTCTCCATTTCTTTTTTTGCCAGAAACTATACCTATCTCGTAAAAAGTTATCCCTTTCTTTTTACAATGTCTATTTATTGCATCATGAGGATTTAAATATCCTAAAATCCTACAACACTCTACTGCATCAAAGTACTCTTTGTTATTTGTATTTAGCACCATGATTTCCCCAAAATCCTTATTTTTAAAAATCTCCATATAAATACCTCCTAATTGTTTTTAAAAATATCATCACTTTCATAATTTAGAACTTCTTTAATTTTTAAAGCAATATCTAATGATGGTGTTCTTTGTCCTCTTTCTATTTTTGTGTAATATGACCTGTCTATGTTTAGCTTGTTTGCAACTTGAAGTTGAGTTAGGTTTTTGCTTTTTCTAGCTTCTTTTAAATTTATTCTCATTTTTCTCCCCCCTTTATTTCAAGTGTCTTTATGTTACTAAAATACTTATCGTGTCTTTTAGCCACGACTTTATATTTATGATTATAGTTACGTTTTGTTACCTTGTCTATAAATTTTATGTAAGAGTCACATTTTTGTTTACACTAAGACACATTTTATATAAAATATAAGTATGATATAAAAACAATTGGAGGTGAATTTTCATGTCGTTTGGTCAAAGGTTAAAAGATTTAAGAATCGAAAAAAATGTTACTCAACAACAAGTTGGAGATTTTTTAGGTGTTGGAAGAGCAACTATTGCAGGATATGAAACTAAGGATAAACACCCAGATTTTGATAAATTAAATTTATTAGCACAGTTTTTTAATGTTACAACAGATTATTTAATAGGTGTTCCTAATTCAGTTAAAACGCTAGATAATAAAGATATGACTATTGCAACTCATAGAAGTAATTCTTATGAAAAAAATTCTAATAATCAAGAATACTTTACAACTAGTGACGGTCAAAAGGTTAATTTATGTGAGGATTTATCAAATGAAGCTAGAGAACAGTTAGAAAGTTATCTTAACTATCTTATGTTTAAATATCCAAAGAAAGATTAGTTTTTTATATGTTTAGGGGGATAATTGTTTATGGATAAATTAGACAAGTTATATGAATTATGTGAGGAAAATGGGATAGTTCTTGAAACTGCTACTTTAATGCCTTCTTTGTTAGGTCTTTATACAAAAATGGAAGGCTACCCACCTATTATAACTTTAAATAAAATAATTTTAGGTGATAAAAAGAAAACTTTAGAAGTTTTATCAGAAGAACTTGGTCATCATTTTACTACTGATGGAAATTTTGTTGGAGTTCTTACTCATTATACAGATAGAGTTAATCTTGATACTATGGAATTAAAGGCTCTTAAATGGGCTTGTAATTTTTTAATTCCTGATAGTGAGCTTGTTGAAAAATTAAAGTATGAAACAAATCTTTATGATTTAGCAGATAGTCTTGAAGTTCCTTATCCTATGCTTATGTCTAAGCTTAATTTTATAAAAAAAGATAAGGGTTATATAAAATTTTCAGATAAAATTTTGTATTTATATAGTAATGATAATCTCTTATATCATGAATCTTTAAAATAAATTTTAATTTAAATTTAAAAAAGATTAAAATTAACCCTATGTAGTAAACATGAAAAAAATGTGTTTTTATATAGGGTTTTTATATACTCTACTCACACCCCTTGAAATTACAGTAACTTAAGTTATAGTAGTGAAATTTTTAACATTTTTTTAATTTTATATAATCTTTGAAATAAATAAAGTAAAATTTATATATATAAAAAATTTTTTAAGTAAGAATAATTTATTATATACGTTTTCCCATTTTTAATCTAGAATTTTTTTATTATGTTAAGTTTATTGAAAATTTTTGAATTTGTATATAAATTCCAAGAGTGCTATATTAAAGGAGAAGACGCAAGTAATCGTTTTCACAAAGTAAGACACTACTATTTAATCAAATCTAGGAGGAGAATTACTATGGAAAACTTAAAAAACAAAAAATTTGCTACAAGAGCGATACATGGAGGACATCATAAAGACCCTGTATCTGGAGCATTAACTACACCAATATGCCAAACATCAACATTCGTATTTGATAGCGCTGAACAAGGTGGAAGAAGATTTGCACTTCAAGAAGGTGGATACATATACTCAAGATTAGGAAATCCAACTAATACTCAATTAGAAGAAAAAGTAGCTTTACTAGAAGGCGCAGAGGCTTGTATGTCTACTGCATCAGGAATAGGAGCTATATCTTCAGCATTATGGACAGCCTTAAAAGCTGGAGACCATGTAGTTGCGTCTAAAACTTTATATGGATGCACATTTGCATTATTAAATCATGGATTAACAAGATATGGAGTTGAAGTAACTTTTGTAGATGCTTCTAATTTAGAAGAAGTTAAAGCTGCTATGAAAGAAAACACTAGAGTTGTTTATTTAGAAACTCCAGCAAATCCAGACTTAAAATTAATAGATATAGAAGCTGTTGCTAAAATAGCTCATGAAAAGAAAGATTGTATAGTTATGGTAGACAATACTTTCTGTACACCTTACATACAAAGACCTCTAGAATGGGGAGCTGATGTTGTACTTCACTCAGCAACTAAGTACTTAAACGGACATGGAGACGTTATAGCAGGTTTTGTTGTTGGTAAACAAGACTTTATAAACCAAGTAAGATTATTTGGTGTTAAAGATATGACAGGTGCTGTACTTAGCCCATTTGATGCTTACTTAATATTAAGAGGTATGAAAACTTTACAAATTAGAATGGATAGACATAGTAAAAATGCACTAGAAGTTGCTAAGTTCCTAGAAGGACATAAAAATGTAGTAAAAGTTAACTATCCTGGACTTGAAAGCTTCCCTCAACGTGAATTAGCTAAAAAACAAATGGATTTACCAGGTGGTATGATAGCATTTGAAGTTAAAGGTGGCTTAGAGGCAGGTAAAAAATTACTTAACTCTTTAGAATTATGTGCTCTTGCAGTTAGTTTAGGTGATTGCGAGACATTAATACAACATCCTGCTTCAATGACTCACTCTCCTTATACAGCTGAGGAAAGAGCTGAAGCTGGAATTTCAGATGGATTAATAAGAATTTCTGTAGGTCTTGAAGACCCTGAAGATATAATAGATGATTTAAAACAAGCCTTAGATTTACTTTAAGGTTTAAAATTGAACCTAGTTTAATTAAGCTAGGTTCAATTTTTTTAAAGTCTTAATTGTCACAATTTTAATACAAAAGGAGAATTCTTATGAGAAAAGAAGAAAAAGTCAAACCGAGTTTTAAAGCTTTAATTCCATTTTTAATTTTTATAGCAGTTTATTTAGGAAGTGGTATAATCCTTCAAGCTCAAGGCGTAGAAATGGCCTTTTATCAATTCCCAGCTCCAGTAGCTGTCAGTTGTGGTGTTTTAGCCGCTTTTTTCTTAATTAAAGGTTCTATTGATGAAAAATTTGATATTTTTGTTAAAGGTTGCGGTAACTCAAACATTATAATAATGTGTGTAATATATTTATTAGCTGGAGCCTTTGCTAGTGTTTGTCAACAAATGGGTGGCGTTGATTCAACAGTAAACTTAGGTTTAACATACATACCTTCACAATTTATCGTAATTGGTATATTTTTAATTTCTAGTTTCATATCTACTGCTACAGGTACTTCAGTAGGATGTATTGCAGCAATTGGTCCAATTGCAGTTGCAGTAGCTGAAAAAACTGGTGCTTCTCTTCCTCTTGTAATGGCTTGTGTTTTAGGTGGAGCGATGCTTGGAGATAACCTTTCTATAATTTCAGATACTACAATAGCTTCTACAAGAACACAAGGTTGTGATATGAAAGATAAGTTTAAAATAAACTTTTATTTAAGTTTGGTTCCAGCCATTATTACAATTGTTTTACTATTTGTATTTGGTAAACCAGAAGTTCCTGCTACAATGCAAGCTTATGATTTTAACTTAGTTAAAGTTTTACCTTATTTATTTGTATTGGTATTAGCAGTTGCTGGAATGAATGTATTTTTAGTTTTAACTGGGGGAATATTTTTAGCTGGAGCAATAGGAATGTATTATGGAGATTTAACAATATTAACTTTTGTAAAAAGTATTTATACAGGTTTTACAAATATGACAGATATCTTCTTGTTATCTCTTTTAACAGGTGGTCTTGCCGAAATGGTAACTCATGCTGGTGGTATAGAAGCACTTCTTGTAGCTGTTCAAAAGTTTATTAAAGATAAAAAATCAGCAGAAATTGGTATAGGTGTTTTAGTTGCCTTAACAGATATAGCTGTTGCAAATAATACAGTTGCTATTATAATAAATGGGCCTGTTGCTAAAAAACTTTGTTATAGATACAAAGTTGACCCTAGACGAAGCGCTGCTATTTTAAGTACTGTTTCTTCTATTTTACAAGGATTTTTACCTTATGGTGCTCAAATGTTAATTTTAACTAGTTTCACAAATGGAAAAGTATCTCCTATGCAAGTTATGCCTTTAGTTTGGTTCTGTCAGTTACTATTAATTTCAACACTACTTTCAACATTCATACCATTTGCAAACAAATTAATAGTAAGAGATCCTTGGGATTTTAAAAGAGAAATGCCTGTAAGTAAGGTTAAAGATTTTCCTAGTGAAACATCTGAAAATGAAATCGAGGATTTTTCTAGTGAAATACCTGAAAATTAATAAATATTATATATAAATATAATAAAAAAATCCTATATATTAAACATGAAAAATTATGTTTATATACAGGATTTTTTTATTAAATATTAATTAAGTACTTCTTTTAATTTATCTATACTAAGTGGTTTATAATACACATAACCTTGAACAATATTACAGTTTAGATTTTTTAAAATATTAATTTGATTCATATTTTCAATTCCTTCGCATACAACTTCAAAGTTATATTCTTTTGCAAGCTTAATTATTAACTCTAAAAGTTTTCTAGATTTTTCACTTGTTTCAATATCTAGTGATAAATATCTATCTATTTTTACTATATCTACTTCTAGATTTTTTAAATTTTCTAAAGTTGAACAACCTTTACCAAAATCATCAATTGCTATTTTCATACCTAATTTTCTTATATCTTCAACTTTTTTATTTATCATCTTAGTATCATTAACATCTGCAGTTTCTGTAATTTCAAATTCTAAAAGCTCAGGTTCAATATCGTATTTTTCAATCATATTTAATATATAACTAATTAAATTTGCTTGATATAATTCCCTTCTTGAAAGATTTATAGCAACTGGCACAATTTTTTCATTGTTGTCTTTACATTTTTTTATCTCTTTGCAAACTTCTTTTATAACCCACCTACCTATTAAATTAATATCTCCATTTTCCTCTGCTATAGGTACAAATATTTCTGGTGAAATATATCCAAAAACCTTATGATTCCATCTTATTAAAGCTTCCACAGATTCTATTTTTTCTGTATGAATATTAACCTTAGGTTGATATAAAATTTCTATTTCGTTATTTTTAAATGCATTTTTTAAATCTTTTTTTACAATTAGCTCTTGATGGATTTTTAATTCTAATTCATCATTATATACATAATATAGACATTCTCTATGTTTTTTTGCTTCAATTCTTGCAGAGTTTGAATTATCTATAATTTTACTTATTTCCATTTCTTTATCTTTTATTTTAAATACTCCAACATTTAGTTCTAAATCTATCTTATTTTTATTATCAAAATAAAGTGAAATCTTATCTTTCAAATACTTTATTTTACTATCTAAGTCATTTTCATCTTTTACTTTAAATAATATTGAAAATATATCTTCACCTATTCTTCCACTAATATTTTCAAATTTTATAGTTCTTATATTTTCAGCAACTCCTACTAAAATTTTATCTCCTATTTTATAGCTAAATAATTCATTTATACTTTTGAAATTTTTTATATCAAAAACTATATTCACATAGCTATCTTCACTTTTGCTATTTTTCAAAACTTTACCACATTCTATTTTAAAATTTTCTAAATTCCTAAGATTTGTTAATCCATCTTTATTTCTCAGTTCTTTTAACTGTTTTGCTTTTTTAAAATCTCTTAATGTTGATGAAATTATATATGAAATTAGTATTACTACAATAGATGCCCTAGCTAACCTAATTGTATTATATGCACCTTTAAATGCTTGTTTTACAGATGCTACTGTAACAACATACCAATCACTTTCTTTTATTTTATTAAATGATATTACATATTTTACATTTCCTTTTTTAAATACTTGAAAGTTTTGCTCATTATATTTAGCTATGCCCTTTTTTATATAATTTGCATAAAGTGTTTCTTCTCCCTTTGAAGTTATTAAAAGTCTACCATTTTTACTGACTATATCTACAGTTATATTTTCTGGAAAGACATTTTCAACTAAACTTTTTTGTAAAATTTCTTCACTTTGAACTCCAACTATAACACCTTTAACTTTATTATTTATTATTATTGGTTTTGAATATACTATAGATGCTTCATCGTTAAACCTATTTTCTACTAAATCACTTACTGTACTTTTTCCTAAAAGAGCATCCTTAAAGTATTTTCTATCTCCTACATATATTTTTTTATCAGTACCAAAATCAATATATCCATCTTTGTTTACTATACCTATATATTTAAATAGCTTACCATCACTTATTAAATTTATTTTTTTTAATAATTCATTTTCATCGTACTTATTTTTATTTTCATTAATTTCATTTTTTATATATCTATCTATATAGCATAACTTATTCATATTATTATTTATATCTAATGATATTTTTTTTGAAATTTGAGTATTTACTTCAATTGTAGTTTCTTTTAGTTCTTTTGAAAGATTTAATTCTATTAATTGAATGAAAAAAATACTTATCAAAGATATATAAATTATGCCTTTTAATCTATTTAAAATTATATTTTTTTTTATAATTTTCACTTTACAACTCACCTCCTATTTCTAAAAATTTATTTATTATTTATATAAATTATTTATAGACTAAAAATATTATTTCTTTAATAATATATTCCCTTAGTTTGACTTTGTAATCTAAAGTATACTCTATTATATTATTTTTTTACAAAAAATTGGAAACAATTTTTGTTATAAAAAAAATTTTTTAAGATACTTAATTTAATTAACATAGATTTTACAAATAAATATTATATCAAATGTAGAATTATTATTCATTTTATATTAAGCTTAAATTAAAGGACAAAATTTTAAATTTAAACATAATAATATATAAATAATATTATAATTTTTAATATATATATTATCTAAAATCCCACCTGTAAAATTTCAAATTTCAAATTAAAATTTAATAATCTAAATAAAGGAGGAAACAATTATTTGATAAGTTTAATGATAATGTGCGCACTTGTTTTACTAATTTGTATAACTTCAAGCAAAATTTTATACAAATTTGGAGTTCCTATTCTTTTAATTTTTATAATATTAGGAATGCTATTTGGATCTGATGGTATTGTTGGAATATATTTTGACAACTACGAATTAACAAAAAAGTTATGTTCTATTGGATTAGTATTTATAATGTTTTATGGAGGATTTGGTACTAGCTGGGAAATGGCAAAACCTGTTGCTATACCGTCTATACTTTTATCAACACTTGGAGTTGTTATAACTGCTGGTTTGACAGGGATATTTTGTTTTAAAGTATTTAATACTTCTTTATTAGAAGGATTACTGATAGGATCAATAGTTGCATCAACAGATGCTGCATCAGTATTTGCAATATTACGTTCTCAAAAATTAAATTTAAAAGGATCTATTGCTTCAATATTAGAAGTTGAAAGTGGAAGTAATGACCCTTTAGCATATATGCTAACTGTAATAATACTAGGATTAATTGGAAATAAAGGATATAACACTATAATACCTATGCTATTAAATCAAGTTATAGTGGCAATTTTAGTATCAGTTTTATTATCTAAACTTACAATATATTTATTAAGACATATTCATTTTGAAATAGATGGATTTTACCCAATATTTATTATGGGAATTGCAGTTTTATCATATGCTTTAAGTGAATATTTTGGTGGTAATGGCTATTTAGCAGTATATATTGCAGGTCTTATGATAGGTAATAGTAAAATACCACATAAAAAAAGTATATTCCAATTCTTTGATGGAATATCATGGATTATGCAAATCATGCTATTTTTCATACTAGGTTTGTTAGCATTCCCATCTAAATTACCTTCTGTTATTTTAAAAGGTGTTGCTATATCTGTGTTTATGATATTTGTATCAAGACCAATAGCAACTTTTAGTATATTAAGTTGGTTTAAAATTCCTTTTAAACAACAAATATTTATATCTTGGGTAGGACTTAGAGGAGCTGCTTCAATAGTTTTTGCAATATATGCTCTAACTTATGGAGTTTCAATTGAAAGTGATATTTTTCATATAGTATTCTTTGTTGCACTTTTTTCTGTTGCCTTACAAGGTACACTTTTACCTTTTGTCGCCAAGAAACTTGATTTAATTGATGATAAGTCTTTAGTGTTAAAAACCTTTAATGATTACAGAGAAGAAATAGGTACAAAGTTGATGGAAATAACTATTGATAATAGTAGTGCTATTGCAAATAAAGCTATAATGGATTCTAATATACCTGAGGATATTCTTATTGTAATGATTAAGCGAAAAGGAGAAGTACTAATTCCAAATGGATCAACTAATATTTTACCTAAAGATGTATTAGTTATAGCAGGCGATAATTTTGATGAATTGAATAATTTATTAAGTAATAGTAGTTCAAGTTTAAATATATAAATATATTTATTTTAAAAAAATTTTAATTTATAGGTATTAAATAATGAAATCTGTATATAATATCATATGTAAATCCAATTACTTTTTCATATTTTTCTACTTAATTTTTATATACTTCTACTAAAATACTACTTATATACTAAAAAAGACAGGCATCGGAACCTGTCTTTTTTAATTTTAATCCATTCAAAAGAATCTAATTCTTCAAATGATAATACCAATGCAAAACCATAATATGTATTTATACCTGTTTTTTCATATACTCCTAAAAAACTTATTTAAAAGCATTATCTTTATTTAATCTAGTCTATCAAGTAAAAATTTTATGTATTGTTACATATCCAACCCAAACGGAAAGTTAACTTGACATGATTTTGGAAAAATCTTACAATATATGTAAAGCGAACTTTCCATTTAAAAGTAGAAAGGATTTGTTAGTGCATGAAAAATAGACTAGAGGAAATTAGAAAGCAAAAAAAAGTAACTCAAGAAGAATTGGCAAATGCTTTAGAGGTAACTAGACAAACAATAGGTTCATTAGAGAATGGAAGATATAATCCATCTATTATTTTAGCTTTTAAAATTGCACGCTACTTTAATATGTCAATTGAAGAAATATTTATTTATGAGGAGGATTAATATGAAAAAAAGTACTCTGTATATAGGACTATGCTATTTAGCTATAGGGATATGTGCTATATTATTTGGATTATTCGGACCAAGTATAGAAAATGATGAAATTATTTGGGGAATAGCAGGAGGAGGTATAGTTCCAGGGCTTTTTATGATTTATAAGTATTTCTATTGGAGTAAACCAGAAAACAAACCAAAATATGAGGAAAAACTTAAGAAAGAACAAATAATTTTGAAAGATGAAAGAAAAATAATGTTAAGAGAAAAATCTGCTAGAATAACGTATATAATATTATTTTTTTTATTAGCAATTTTAATTCCGATATTTACTATTATGAATGTAAATAGAATTGTAATAATTACATTAAGTATTATATGGGCATTTATATATGTATGCGGAATTGTAGTATTTAGAATATTAGATAAGAGATTATAAATACTGCCCTTAGAATCCATTTACTCTGATTCTAAGGGCAGTAACTTTATTTCAAATATGAACTTTTAATATTATTTTTAAGTTTATTGTATGTGTATAATGTAGCATTTTGACCATCTACTAACTTGACTAACTCTAAATCTTGATACCATTCCCATGCAAAATCATACTTATTTATCAAAACCTCTTAACCTTAAAGTATCATCTATTTTAATAATTTTGGGTTGGTCTATATTCTTTATAGGCATGTTTTATTCCCTCCCCCATTTTTAATATATTATAAAAATAAATATTCTAGTTAAATTATATACTATGTATTTTCTGTACGATCATAAATAATAAAAGCTATAAGATTAAATTTAATCTTATAGCTTTTATTTATATTTCTACTCCTTATCCAAATCTATATTTTCTTTGAATCCACCATCAAAATAATTTACTGATACCTTTACTTTTTTATCTATCCCATTACAATAAATAGTGTATATGTTATTTTTAGGTTTTCCTTTTATTCTACAATCTAATCCGAAATCTCCACTACTTAAAGTTAAAAGATACCATCGTTTATCTTCTTCTATTATTTCAGCTTTTGTAATGTTATGCATCTCTAAATATTCATAAATATAATGATAAGCTCTCCATCTTATTACAAAAAAACTGCCAATAACTAAACTTAATAATATTAAAATTATTGAAATTCGTTTCTTATTAAGTTGTTTGCAAAATTTTATAATCTTTAAAAATATAAAATATGCTAGTATTATAACTCCTAATATAAAACTCCATTTTTCTATCATAAACATAATATTACTTATAATCTTCATTTAATTACCTCAAATTAATCTATATATGAATTTTTGATTTATATGAATAATATAAATCTAATTGTACTCTAGCTATAATTATACAAAAATTCAAATAAAAAAGATTAAAAGTGGAGTAAGATAGGTTTATTTTGGAGTAAGATATAAAAAATTTTAAAACTTATTATTTTATATTTAATTATAACTTTAATGCTCTAGTTGCTATATATGTATCTATATACTTATCTAATAATCCTTCACCTAACTTATCTTCAAGAAAACCACATATAACAAATCCAGCATCAATTTGACCTCCTATTTGACTTTGTAATGAATGACCAAATTCTAAAGTATCTTTATTATTTATACGTTCCTCCAATTGTTCTTTTGGCAATTGCTCTATATCAGAATACGGTATACTATTTTTAACAATCAAATTATTATTAGTTTCCCATTCATATAAGTCAAAAATATATATAAGTGGATTAGAAAATCCTGCTATTAAAACCCCACCTGGCTTTAATACTCTATAACATTCTTTCCATAACTTTTCTACATCATCTATAAAACAATTAGATATAGGATGATATATAAAGTCAAAAGTCTCATCATTAAATCTTGATAAGTCTCTCATATCACCTTTTTCTAAATTAATATCTAAATTATCTCTTTTTGCGACCATAGCATCTTTTGATAACTGCTCTGAGCTATTATCAAATACAGTTACTTTAGCTCCTAAAGCTGAAAATATAGGCCCTTGTTGCCCTCCTCCAGATGCAAGACATAATAAGTTTTTCCCTCTAACATCACCAATCCATTCTTTTGGTGCATATCTCGTTGGCCCTATTAAAATTTTATATTCTCCTTTTTTAGCTAATTCCACTTCCTCTGAAGTCACAGGCACTGTCCATTTATTTCCTATTTTAACTTCATTATCCCATGCAATTTCATTATATTTTCTTATATCCATGGTATATCCCCCTACTAAAAAATTCTTGTTATACAATACCTGATTTAATTATAGCAGAACTTAGGATTTAACAATTGTTCTCTAAAAACAGATATTTTTATAGATAATTACTAAATACTATTTTTTTAAACATATTTAATACTTTCAATATCTTTTATAAATAGAAATTTTAAATACTATATAATATAATAAAAGCTATATAAATAACTTAATTTATAAATAGGGAGAATTGTAATATATGGAATGTAAAAAATGCAATATAGAAATGAAGAAAGTTAAGTTTTGCACGGGAGCTATAAGTTCACAACCTTTTTTATCTTATAAAAAAAAGGGTCTACTTGAAATTGAGAAAATAAGCAATATCTCATGTTATGTTTGTGTTGAATGTGGTCATATAGAATTTTTAGCAGATAACCCAGAAGTATTTAAAAATATTTAATTGAGTTTAATAAATTAAATATTTTTAAATACTTATTGTAAAAATGCCCTTAGAATTTATTTTTATTCTAAGGGCATTAACTTTATTACAAATACATGAGTTTTTAAGTTTTGAATAGAAATTTATATTGATTATTTTCATTACCATTTAAAATAAAAGCTCCTTCTATTTTATCATTTAAATCTTCTAAACTATGTATATCTTCAATCTTTATATATTCATTAATAGTGGAATTAGAATCTATTTCACATGAAAGATTTGCTTTTTTCTCAATTTCACTAAAATATAACTTATCTAAAGAAATAGTAAATTTTTCATCTGACTTGTTAATTATCTTTAATAAAATCTGACCTTCATTATTTACAAAGTCTTTAATAACTGCATTTATTTGTAAATTATTCTCATCAACTAATACTATTTCTTCTGGAAATTTAGATATGTTTTGAGTTTTTTCAATTTCAGTTTTACTTATTTCATTACTATTTAATTCATTTTTTTCTTTAGAACAACCTCCTGCAAAAACCATTACAATAAAAAAACACATAATTAATTTAATTTTCATATTCATATTCCTTCACTTTTATTAAACTTTGCTATAATAATCTTTTAAATATTGAGTTATATTTTCTCTTATTTCTTTATGCTTATTTTCATCATAAAGTTTTTCACAATCAAACCAATTAGACTCATCATATAACCATACTGGCTTTTTCTTTCTTCACTTTCCCACTCATAACGAGGAAAAACATGTCCATGTAAAAATTGCGTGTCTCCAAAAACTGAATATCCCCCATTTGTTTCAATCATGAGCATTGGATTAGTACCATTTTTCGCTGATTCAATTCTATTCTTTCGCCAATCCTCCATATCCAACTCCCCCTTTAAATTTAATTACTTTTTATGTAATTATATATTACTTTTAACTATGCTATAAAGGAAATTTTAATAATTAGTTATATTTTAGTGCATAAATTACATGCTTTACTCCAAATTCAAAAGGTAAATTTATACATTTGTTATAATATAAAAGACATTAAAGGAGGAAAGTATATGAAAAAAACAGGCCTATTTCCAGAAAGAAATGTAAAGCAAATTATTAAAGATTTTATTGATGCAATACTTCAATTGCTATAAAAAGCATGTATAGGAAGTTTAAAATATTGATTATGTTGTAGGAGGGATGCAATGAATTTTGGAGAAAAATTAAAATCATTAAGAATAAAGCATGAACTTTCACAAGAAAATTTAGCAGAAAAACTTAATGTATCAAGGCAAGCTATTACTAAATGAGAAACTCAAAATAGTATGCCCGATATTGAAAACTTAAAGTCCATTGCTACAATATTTGATGTAACCACAGATTCATTGATTTATGATGAAGAAGAAATTGAAACAACTGACGACAGTTTCTGTTGGCAAGTCGCATGTATATTTGGTGGAATTGGTTTAATATCAGGATTTTTATTTGAAGATATAGAACCAAGTTTAAGTGTATCTGGAATTGGATTAGCAGTTATAGGATATCTAGTAGCTAAATGTTTTTTGCTATTCAAATCTAAATGTTAATAATATAAAGTTAAAACCATGAAATTAATTTTAAAATAAGGCTATGTTAAATAATTATGTGATAATAAATCTTAAAATTTAGTAATTTCAATACATCAATATTGAGAACCCACCTTAATATATGAGACAGTTGCTATTTATGAATCAATTATCACAAAGTTAGCTAACATAGCCTAAACTTAAAAAGGAATTTAACTTAAATTTTCAATTTGTATTTCGCTAAGTGCATTAGGTAATGGTGTATCTATTTTAGGATTTTCAAATATGTTTGGTAGAGGCATATTAAACTGATGGCTTTGTGACTGATTTTGTGTATTGTTCTGAGTTGTATTTGTTTTAGTGTCTTCAAGGTTTTGTGTTTTAGTTAAATCGAAATTCTTTATTATACATGTTGTTAAAATCAAAAACATAAATAGTATTTTAATAATACCTATCCTTTCTTTCATATCAACTTAACCTCCTTTCTAATATTCATTATAACTAAGTTTAATTAATTTAAGTATATGTTTTAAGATATACAACAATCTATATTTTAAATTCACATTCAATTTTTTAGTTGTGGGTGGATATGACTTGTGCGAATTTGTAAAAAAGTAACATCTTCACCAATTTTACCATCAAAGAAAAATATTATATCATTACTTTAAGAGGGTATATCATTTCACTATACCCCCTTTTCCCTTAGCATTAAATACTTTTTTAATTTTAACCATATCTAATAAAATTCAAATAAATCTATTTATACTTTAAAATTCTTAGCAATATATTATTAATATAAATAAAAAGGTGGTGATGTTTTGTATCTGCATTTTTAATCCCTTCTTTTTTTTATTTTAAGAAAGAAGGGTGATTAAAATATGAAAATAAATAAATTAGCAATTCCATTAATGTTAAACAATATTACTTCTATGGTTATTACATTGTGCGACCAAGCTATGATTGGTAGAACTTATATGGAAGGTTTTGCATCTGTTGGTATAATAGGTAACAATATATATGAAATAACAGGAGTACTAGGTGCTATTTCCATAGGCTTAAATATAGTAGGTTCTAGAGCAAAAGGTAAAAATGATATTGAAAATTTAAATAATAGCTTATGCTCTAATTTGTTAAATAGCTTAATAATTGGAGTTATTTTTACGACTTTATCATTAATATTTGGTAAATCTATATTACAAAATATATTTAATTTAAAAGACAATACATTAATAGACTCTATAAAATATTTAAATATTTTTAGTTTATCCTTAGGAATAAACTTAATTATATTTAATTTATCATCTTATTTTAAAATAATAAAAGAAACAAAATTTATACTTTATGGAGGCATAATTTCTTGTACCTCAAACGTTTTGTTTGATTATGTACTTATATTTGGAAAATTAGGATTCCCATCATTAGGTATAAAAGGCAATGCTATTGGATCAGTGTTATCATTGATTTTATGTATAATATATTACTTAATAGTAATTAAAAAATTCAAATTAATTAAAAAAACTAATATAAAATTATTTAAAAATACCAAAGAAATATTTTCAATATCTATTCCTATAATGTTACAAGAATTTATAGAATCAACGCTATTAGTATTTGTAATGACCTATATTTTAGCTCAAATAGGTTTACTAGAAGTGGCTGTTTACAACTTACTTTTTAGCATTATAAATATAGCATTAATGCCTATGTATGCTTATGGCCAAGTAGCGTTAAATTTGGTAAGCGAAGAATTTGGTGCAAATAATATAAGCAAAATACAAACTATTATTAACTCTTGTATTAAAAGACCTATGTATATTTATATAATTTTTTGCTCAATCATAATAATTTTTAAAAGTTATATTCCTAAAATTTTAACCAATGATTATGAAGTTATATCAATGTCTTCAAAATATATGTTTATTTTAGTAATTGCTAATTTTATGAATATCCCAAAGACAATTTTAACTTATAGCCTTCAATCACTTAATAAAGAAAAATTAGTATTTGCATATTCATCTATAATATCAATTATAAGTATGGTATTAATATATTTATTAGTGAAATTAACTAATTTAAAACTCAATAGTATATATCTTGGGAATATGCTTTGTTATGCAATTTTAATCTTATTTTTATATAAGGAATTTATTAAGTTTAAATATCATAAGTAATAAATTTTGATTTCCTAAAGTACTCATAACCATGGCTTTAGAATTATAATATTTATAAAAACAAACTAAATTGTTATTTGTCATATATTTTTATAAAATTGTTTGAATAGTATTAAAAATGGCTTATATGTTTATGATACAATTAAGTTAAAAGGTGGTGATATTGTGGAGATTATGAAAAAAGGGATTAGTTTTTACTGTGGTGCTTTAGTTTGGTTTATAAGTGCAATAATATGCTTTACATCATCAGTACCAATATTTAAACCCGAAAATAATATTTTTTGGGGATGTCTATCATTATTAGCATCAATAATATTTTTTATAAATGGATATAAGGCAAATAAGCAAACTTAATAATTTATAAAGCACTTAGTGAAAATTAAGTGCTTTTTTTGTTTAAATTATATAAATTAAATAACACTTATAAAATAACTTTCTCTTAAAACTGCTAACCTTAAAGCTCCTATTGATGTTAACAATAAGTATTACTTAAAATAAATTTTAAATATTATTTATTAATAAGTTTTTACTTACAAAACCTAATTACTCTGGAAAATACAAAAATTATTAAACAGCACACAGGTACATAAATATACGGATTATTAAAAATTATACTTATATTTAATATAAAAATTAATATAGTACATAGCAATCCAAGTCCAATAAGTTTAAGTTTTTTCATATGCTTTTCTCCTATAACAAAAATGTATCAATTATATTAACATATAAATTAAAAGTAAAGTAAAAATTGTCCTAAGATAAAGTTATTTAGGACTAAAATATAAAAATGCTCTTAAAATCTATTTATCTAAATTTTAAGAGCATAAAGTTTAAAATATTTACTTTTGTGATTCTTTATTTTTTTTATCTCTAGTTTGTAAATACGTTATTAAATAAAATAATATGAAAGCTATTGGCATGGCTACTATAGATATAGTCTTGCCAGGTTCTTCATTAATTAAAAACTTAGTAAATTCTAATCTATTTAATATACCTAAAGTACAAGCTACTACAATAATTGGTAAAAAAGAATAAAATAATTTTTCTTTTAAACCATATATTATTCCCACAACTCCCAATATTGAAATTACAATAATACCAACAACTCCTGTTAATTTAATTTCAAACATAGTAGGTAAAAATTTTTCCATAGATATAATTAAAATCATATCTAAACAAAACAAAGCACATATAGTAAACGTTAATTTTTTTGATTTATTTGAATATACTGTATTCCCAACAAGATTTATGATAACTCCTATAAATAAAAATGTAATCACTAAACCTATAAAAAACTTACCTAAATCTAAACCTTTACTAGGATTTATTAGTCCGGGTAATGCTGTAATTAAAATATATATTCCCATAACACCTAAAAATAATTTAATCATATCTTTAAAAGATATATTTTTTGTATTTTTTAATATTTCATCACTAATTTCCTTTGGATTTTTTCCAAAGTAATCACTGGCTTTAACTTCTTGATTTTGAGCTTCTATAATATCTGTTAAAATTTCAAGTAAAGATTCTTCCACCTGTCTTTCATCTTTTAAAAAACTTTTGGCTCTAATATAAACTAATATATCATCATAAAATTCTTGGTTTTCCTCATTTAATTGTTCTCTGTATGTATTATTAAGTTCTATAAGTTCTTTTGCGTTTTCCATATGATCCTCCCCATTTATTTAATGCTTAAAATATTGTTAACACTATTTGATAGTACTTCCCATTCTTTCTCAAATATTTCTAGTTGTATTTTTCCTTTATCAGTAAGGCTATAGTACTTTCTCATAGGACCTTCATCTGAACTTCTCATCTCACCTACTATTAATTCCTGCTTTTGAAGTTTCAATAATAAGGGATATATTGTTCCATCTGATACTGTTGAAATTCCATATTCTTTTAATTTCAAATTCATTTCATATCCATAGACTTCTTTTTGACCTATAATTTTTAAGATACATCCTTCGAGTATACCTTTTAACATTTGAGAAGAAATTGTATTTTTCAAAATAATCACTCCCCTTTTTGTATAGCTATATTGTTTTACAATATAGCTATATATTATCATTTAAATTACTATGTTGTAAAGCAATATAGTTAAAATATATTTAGCTTAATTAATTTATCTATCCACCACTTTTTATCTAAACTTATATATCCATTAGGAGTTACTATTATATATTCATCATTTACATCTAATGCATCAGGTACTCCTGTATATACTATGTCTATATAAAGATTAAATATCTTAGCTTTTTTATTCAATTTACATTCTAATTCTTCAATATAATTACAGAATTTATCACTCCCTATAATTTCATAGAAAGAAATAGCAGCATTGCCTCCAGCTTGCATATTCCACCACTCAATGAAAAATGGATATGATTTTTTACAACATTCTCTAAGTTCTATATATTCAAGTTCTAAAAAGTCATCTACATTATATATTTCGTTAATAAGTGTACACATTTTGTTTGGGTTGATATTATTACTTTTTTTATCTATAACACTGTTAAACCATAGTTTCCATTGTGATTTTAATTTATCATTATTCAAATTTTTACAATCTGAATTTAATATACTAGTCGGCCAAGGTCTATTGGATTCATTAAAATATTTGTCATCAATTAAGTTATACATACATCCTGTAAATATAATAAAATTTAGTAATTCATCTGTAGATGTTCTAATAGACCAAGACTTATTGATATCATTATTTATCATCTTTTTAATCTCCTTATATTTTCTAGTTCATAATTTAATTACTTATAGTTTATTTTACCATATATAACAACTGTAAACTTTTTTATAGTATAAACCTTATTGAATAATTTAAACAGTTGCATTAATAGCTTTATGAAACTGTTTAGTAAAAATTGTGTCTCTTCAAAACTTCATATCATAATAAAAAAGAGAGGATAATTAGTCCTATTATACTAACTATCCTCTCTTTTTTATTATGTATTTAATTATATTTATAATAGTACATATAATTTTTTATCTTCTTTATTAAGTCTATTAGAAATCGCATTCATTATTTTGGGATATTCTAACTTAAATTCATTTATATTATTTAAAATTTTATTTTTAGTATTAAATTTAACCTTAAACTCATTAAATGTCTTAGCTATATGACCCATCTCTGCAATAAAATCTCTTGCAATTTTCCTAACCTCTGTGTGTTGAGAGTTTAAAAGTAATGAATATAAATATTTATCTTCTGATTGCAAGTGAATGTTAATCTTTCCAGCTAATAAATTTATATTTAATGCGATTTTATCAGCATTAGATTCTATATTATATCCTAAAGATTTCATTTCAGCTAATAGTTTGTAAAGCTCATTATGTTGTCTTGCTAAATTTGGATTAATCATTTATTTCTCCCTTTATCTTTTGTAATTAATTTATAGTTATAGCCGAAACAGGACAATCATCTTTAGCATCTTGAGCTGATTCTAATAAATTTTCAGGTATATCTTCTTTTACAGGAACAGATTTACCTTCATCATCCATACTAAATACTTCTGGGCAAGTCATTTCACATGCTCCACATCCTATACAAGTGTCTCTATCTACAAAAGCTTTCATTTTATTTTGTCTCCTTTTTCAATTTTTTTATATTTTATTTACAATAATTTATTTAAGAGTTTTTTTATTATAAGTTGTACTAAGCGCTACTACTTATTAAATAAATTACTAAATACCTATTTTAAACTAGTACCAATATATTAAAATTTATTAGGAGATAGTTTCTATTTTTATGTTTTTCATAGTACCTACCTCCAAATTTGATGATAATTTACGTGGTATACATAGAATACAATTTCTACCATTAAATTTCCGTAACATTAGTTACACATAAATATTTTTTTATTTAAACTTTTTTGGTTCATCTGCTAAAAGTTCTATATGACCACACTCCGTACATACATAACATGAAACACTACTTCTTTTCTCAAGTTCAAGAATTCCTTTTTTCTTATACCATATATACGGTTTTATTCCATAAACTCCTGTACCAAAATTCACTTTTTTCATTTCAATTTTACATTTTTTACATTCCATAAATTTTATTTCTTCCTATTTATAAATTTTTTTATATCATACCAAATATATAAATTCTTTTTTTAAATTTGGAGTAAAGCATATAATTTAGGGACTAAAAATTAAAAAAACTACTCTCAAATATGAAAATAGCTATATATCTTTATATTCTAATATCGTTGAAATAGAAACAAAACTTTAATATAATATTGTTAATACGCCAACGGCTGGGAGGACAGGTCATGAACAAAGAAGAACAGGTCTTAATGAGTTTTAGGGACTTATTTAACAAGATGGTTTGGCTTAATAAGTTTAAGATGGAAGATAGTCTTAAGGGTTATAAGTCTTCTGAAGTACATTGCATCGAATACATTGGAAAAAATGTAGATTCCAACGTAACAAAACTTGCAGAGTCCTTTTATATGACTAGGGGTGCCATGAGTAAAATAACTAAAAAGCTCCTAAAAAAAGGCATTATCGAAAGCTACCAAAAGCCAGATAACAAAAAAGAAATCTATTTTAGGCTTACTGACCAAGGTAAAGAAGTTTATAAAATCCATGAAAAACTGCACAAAGAGTTTCAAGATCGGGATAAAGTCGTATTTGAACAAATAACTGAGGAACAATTTTACAGTATGCTTAGTTTCATAGAAAAGTATAGTAAGCATTTAGATTCAGAAATAAAGAAAGCTGGTATAGATATTAAGTCAAAATAAATTTAAATAATGAAAATAAAATACAAACAGCCCAACTCTATTGAGAACGGGCTGTATTTTTTTGTCCTTATTTTGTTGACAAGGAAACAAAATGATGATACGATAAATTTGTTTCCAAGGAACCAAAATAATAATTTTTGAAAGGAGAATTTAAATGTTTAAATTTAAATCAAAGGGTAAACAAAATATAGAACAAACCGTAGATAAACACGCTTTGATATTTGGTCTTATCTCTGTGTTTCTTTGCGGAATAGGCTTTAGTATCATAATGCCTGTCGTCCCATTTTTAGTTCAGCCTTATACAAACAATCCTGGACAACAAGCTATAATTGTTACTCTTCTTACCTCTGTTTATGCGGTCTGCGTATTTTTTGCAGCTCCCGTACTTGGAGCTTTAAGCGATAAGTATGGCCGTCGTCCATTGCTCTTAGTATGCCTTTTAGGTTCTGCAATCGGCTACTTAGTTTTTGGTATAGGAGGAGCACTATGGGTACTATTTGCTGGACGCATAATAGAAGGTATAACAGGTGGGAGCATAAGCACTATCTTTGCATATTTTGCAGACATCATTCCTCCAAAACAAAGAACCAAATACTTTGGATGGGTCAGTGCAGTTGTAGGTCTAGGAACGGTTATTGGACCAACTCTAGGGGGATTTCTTGCCAAGTTTGGTTATTCTGTACCTATGTATTTTGGAGCAATAATAACTTTACTAAATGTTGTTTATGGAGCATTTTGTATGCCTGAAAGTCTTGATATTAATAATAGACTTAAAGAGATTACCTTTGTAAGAATGAATCCATTTACACAACTTGCAAATATACTTTCCATGAAAAACTTAAAAATGCTACTTATTTCAGCATTCTTACTTTGGATACCCAACGGATCTTTACAAGCAGTTTTTTCACAATTTACAATGGATACTTTCAATTGGAAGCCTGCACTAATTGGACTTATGTTTTCAATTATGGGCTTTCAGGATATCATTTCACAAGGTTTCATAATGCCAAAGCTTTTGAAAATACTTACTGATAAACAGATAGCAATTCTTGGAATGGTTTCGGAGATTATAGGCTATAGTCTTATTGCAGCATCATCTTTATTTTCATTCTACCCTCTTTTTATCGCAGGAATGTTTATATTTGGTTTTGGTGATTCGATCTTTGGACCTTCATTTAATGGTATGCTATCTAAGTCTGTTGATTCTAGTGAACAAGGAAGGATTCAAGGAGGTAGCCAATCTATTCAGGCCTTAGCAAGAATGATTGGACCTATCATTGGAGGTCAAATCTATGTATCACTTGGCCATGCCGCACCCGCTTTTATGGGTATGATACTTATAGCAGCTGCAATATCAGTTTTATATAAGAATACTAATGTAAATATGTAAACTACCTAACAATATAAAGAATTAAACTAAACTTAAAGCCCTTAAAATTCATTTTCTTGGATTATAAGGACTTTTTACTAGATATCTTTAAATATGTTTTTTGAGAATAGTATTCTCTATTTATCTGTAATTTCTATAAATAACAGGAACTTCTACTAACCCTAACAAACCTAAAATGATAATCCTAAAAAATTTAGAGACATTTGATAGCCTCAATATGAACTTTGGGTTATCAGAAGAATTAAAAACTTTTAAAAGTTTCAATATATATTTGTTTATACTAATATGTGTTTTTAAAAAATTTGACATATACAAATCCTCCTAAGTTTAACCTTTAAAATATTGGTAAATTAATTTACTTATAGGATATCATAAATTATAACTTTTAATTTTAAAATGGAATGAAATCTATAAATTTGGCACTGAAATATAACTATCTAAAATTTAGATTCATGATATAGTCACAAATAAAAAGAGTATATCTATTTAAATTACTTAGTTTTATTAGATACACTCTTTTTTATAATTATTAAATTTTATATATTTAAGTTTATTTTATTTTAAAAATTAAGAAAATAATTTAGTGTACATAAGATAAATTTTATATGAAATGTATTAATTTTTAATATCTTTGAATAGTTTTTCTAAATTAATTGAATATGTAACATCTGAGCCTATATTTACTTTTTTACACTTACCAGTGAATAAAAAGTTTAAAGCATAATCTATTTCTTCTTGTGTTAAATCGTCAAACTTTCTATCTGGATAAAATTCCATCATTTCTTTCATATCGCTTTCTTTAACATTTTCAAAATTTTTTCTAAGCTCTTCGTCTGTTATTATTTTGCGATTTTTATTAGATTCTAAATTACTTTCATTATTAGTTTCATTATTAATTTCAGTTTGTTTATTTTCTTGATGTGATACAGATTGGTTTGCATATACTACATTTTGTTTATATTTTATATTAAATGATAGAACTGAAAATGCTGAAATAGTACATATAAATATCGTTATAAGCGTTCCTTTTTTACGTTTTTTTAAATTCATCATTCCTTCAACTCTCCTTTTAATTAAATCAATTTGGTTAGTATTAAACTGAGAATAAATCATAGTAGCTTTTAGAGTATTTCTATATCTTAATGTGTTAACTAAAACTAAGGCATACTCTTTTATATCATTTATATTAGATTTTTTAAGTACTTTTTCATCACAAGAAAGTTCACATTGTTCATTAAAATATACTTTTAATATTTTTGTTAATGGATTAAACCAGTGAATTGCACAAGCAATCATTAAAAATATCTTTAATAAATTATCTTTTCTTTTAAAATGAATTAGCTCATGTCTAAAAATCCACTTTAATTGTTTTTTATCATAATCTTTATTAGGTATTATTATTTTACTGCTTAAAATGTTTATTAAAGCAGGTGAAGAAAGTCCATCAACTTTAAATACATTAATATTTCTTTTTATATTTAAAGCTTTCTTTTCTTCTTCAAAACTATTTATTATGTTATCATCAGTAACTTCATAAGTTATATTTTTTATTTTTTTATAAAATATAATACGTTTATAAATATTTCTAAAGATAACATATAAAGTTCCAAACACCCAAATTAAGAATAGTATTTTAACATAATCTAATGAACTGCTATTTTCATTATTGATGTAGTATATATTTTTCAGAGTTGTATTATTTTGAGTTTTTAAAAATTCAAAAGGCAAATATACTTTTATATTTGATATAAAAATCATTCTTAAAGTTATTAAAATACAAAATATATAATTTACTTTGTAAGTATATTTGCTTAGAATTTTATCTTTTAATAAAGCTATTAATATAATTGGTATGCTTATATATATACTTGTTTTTAAGATATCAAATATGATATAACTCACAGTAATTACCTACTTTCTATCCATGCTTCTAAAGCTTTAATATCTTCTTCTGATATATCCTTAGAATCATCAAGAGCTGATATCATACTAGATAAAGAGTTGTCATGCATAAAGCTAAAAAAGTCTTGAGTTTCAAATTTTAGATATTCTTCACTATTAATTAGTTTATAATAAAAGGTGTATCTACCTTCTTTTTCTGATTTCAAAAAACCCTTTTCCACCAATCGTATAAGAGTTTTAGATGTAGTTCCCTTTGACCAATTATAATTTTCATTCATAAATTTTGTAATATCAACACAAGCTACTCTGGATTCTTCTTGAGCCCATATGTACTTCATAACTTGAAGTTCTGTTCTAGGAATCTTTTTCAAATTTAACACCTTCCTTTCTTACGGCAATTATCTACCTTTGTGATTAAAGTATAGTGCGACAATTGCCTTCTAGTCAACTAATATTTAAATTTTTTAATTAAAAGGAAATATCTATATTAGGTAGAATATATTATACAGACTTTAAGCTATTGTTTTTTGATAATAATACTAAATTTTCTTAAATTAATGCTAAGATTATAATTGTTAAAAAGTGAAAATTTATGGATTTAAATTCTATTATAAAGAAAAAAAGGGGATTTAAAATGAAATTTAAAAAAGTACATATATTGGGATTAATAATTGTAGGTGGGTTAATATTTACGAGTTTGGATATATTTGATAATTCTCAAAATAAACTTACTAACCTAGATGTTAATAAAAATAAATTTGAAATTAAAATTAATGAAAAAGGTCAAACTTATGGCAGTAATTTAGCTAATACAGAGTACGGTAATGAACCAGACTTAATATTAGTTGAAGCAGATAATGGTAAGAGTGGATATGTCTATAAAGATGATTTTTACGACACGGCCAATCAACCTAAAAATCCAGAAGAAGCAGTAGCTTATACTAAAATGGTAGAAAAAAAAGTAAAAAAACATGGCTATTATAAAGCTATTCCTGTTTATGAAAAAGATGGAACAACAGTAATAGGTTCTTTTAAAATAGGTTCAAAATAAAATAATACGTATTTTAAACTTAAAAATAGCCCTTAAAATCTATTTGTCTAGATATTAAGGGCTTTATATTATAACTTGTTAATTTTCTTTATTTTTATCTTTAATCAATATTAATATAAGTATTGCTGAAATAAACATGAGAATTCCATTTAAATAAAATGGAGCTTTAGAAGATACATTATCATAAAGAAGTCCTCCTATTATAGGTCCAATCATTAATCCAAAATCACAAATAATACTGTAAATACTATACATGCTTCCCATAGGTGATTTATTATTCATACTTGTATAAATATTTTTTTCAGATAAACTATATAAAACCCCACTCAGTGTAGATATAATCCACAATATAGATAATAATATAAGTGAGTTAACACTTGGTGTAACAATAGCTACTACCCCACAAATAATTATACCTAATATCATAGAATATTTCTTACCGTAATTATCTGAAAATGCTCCTATTTTCTTTGAAAATAAACTTTCTGCTAAAAGGGCTGGTAAAAATGCATATGCTAATAACAAAATGTTATTTGTAAATTTATCTTGCATATATATCATAATTATTGATCCTAACATTGAAGATGATAAATATGTTATAAATATTATTACCAATAACTTTTTTGTATTTTTTGATATATTTTTATTGTTTTTATCATTTTTATCTATTACTGATTTTTTACTTTCAGCAACTCCTTTTATTACCTCAATTACTGCATAAATACAAGCAATAGAAAATATGATAAATAATACTTTCCAACCCTGTGCAAACCTCATAAAAGATGATATTAAAAATGCTATAATGCACCCATACAAACATCCTATTGATTTATAGGAATTTATATTTCCAAAAGCTTTTGATAAATTTTCTTCTTTTGTTATATCTGAAATGATTGTATAAGTAGATATGGTCATTGATGCAGTAGCTATACCTTGAAAAATTCTAGCAATATAAAGAAGTGTTACTGTATTTGAAACTGAAAATATAGCATATGAAATTGCAAAGAAAATACAAGAGCATATCAAAATAGGCTTGCTTCCAAACTTATCTACAAATTTGCCTAAAATAGGTCTCATTATAATTAAAATTAATGATATTACTGAAAATAGACCTGTTATTTCTACTGCATTCATATTAAGTTTTTTGCTATATATAGGAATTAGAAATGACATTACCCCTAACGGAAGTGATGTTAATATCAGGGGCTTTCTTAAATAGTTATTTTTATTATTCATTTTTCACCTCCTAGATGATATAAGTGTATTTATACTATCTAGGTAATAGTACTCCTTTTTTAGTAATTATCAGTTTAGAAAAATTGATAACTATTTATAATTTAATTATTTTTTTCTACCAATATATAATCCGTGCTTACTATATCCTATTAAATTAGGATTTTCACAAGTATCTAAATGAAATTTAATCCATAAATTAAATTCTTCATCTGTAAATTCATTTACACTTGCTCTAAGCATATCTGCTATACCATCAGTTCCTATATGTATAATTTTTTTAATTTCATTTTCATCCATCATCTTTTCAATATCATCATATGTAGAAAAATAAAAACATGCTTTAGAATCATTAAATTCTACTCCTGTTTTTAATATATTTTGAAGTCCTATATCATTTATATCTTCTTTATTTCTTCTAATCATATCTACGAAATGTGAAAATTTACTTATATAAGCTATTGCTATAAGACCTCCTGGTTTTAAAACTCTTAAGCACTCCCCTATACATTTTTTTCTATCATCTTCAGATGTAAGGTGATACATAGGTCCTAAACACAATACAGCATCATATAGCTTATCATTAAATTGACTTAAATCTAGGGCATTTCCTTGAAGTACTTTCATATTTAAATGATTCTTACCTAATTTACTTTTCATAATATCTACATGTTTTTCAGATAGCTCAAGTGCAGTAACACTACATCCTTTTTTAGTATAATAAAATGAATATCTACCAGTTCCTGCTCCAACTTCTAATACTTTATCCCCCGTAGAAATATACTTATCTAAATATTTTGTTGTTGTTATAAATTCAATACTATGAGAATTATCTTTTATTAATCTACTATCCTCATCATAATCTTCATAATAATTTTTAATTTTTTCCTCTAAACTCTTCATACTACCCCCCCTGATAATTATTTATACTATCAAACATATACTTTCTTTAAATTGTAGTTGAATGTTTAGAATTTTTCATCCTAAACTAAAGTCTAATCCCCAAAAATATGTTTTACATATAGTTAATTTATTTTTAATATAAATTGCTTTGAACACATTATTTTATTTACTACAATTATTTCCAAGGCTATACTTAAATTAAAATCTTTATTTAAATATTGGGAGGTAGTAAATGAGTAGATTAAAATTAATTTTACCAAAAAAGGAACACAAAGAAATTCTTCTAGATTACAAAAAAGAATTTATTGAAAATAAAGATAGTATGGATGGTTCAGCTGGATTAAGCACTGCTAATACTTTTGAAGATTGGTATAAAGCAGTTCAAGATAATTTAAAAGAAGAAACAGTAAGAGATGGATTCGTTCCATCAACTACATACCTTGCTTTTAACAATGAAAATAAATTAGTTGGCATGATTGATATTAGACATAGATTAAATGATTATTTATTAAATTTTGGTGGACATATAGGATATAGTGTTAGGAAATCTGAAAGACAAAAAGGCTACGCAACTGAAATGTTAAATTTAGCCTTAAAAGAATGTGTAAATTTAGGAATAAAAAAAGTTTTAATTACTTGTGACAAAAATAATATTGCCTCAGCAAAAACTATAATAAATAATGGTGGTAAATTGGAAAATGAAATTATCAAAGAAGATAGAATAACTCAAAGATATTATATTACTTTATGTTAATGTCATAAATAAAATATTTATCATATTTTTTTACATACATAAAAATTTATTTAATTTATGTTATAATAGGTCTATATGGCAAGTAAATCACAATAACACACTCATTAATTAGTTTATTTGCTATTATTAAGGGCAATTGGATTTTTTTTAATCTAATTGCCCTTAAATTATATAAAAAACATATTGAAATTCACAATTTCTTCATTAGATAAACTCATCCGACATAATTTTAATCATTTCTCCTTATTTTGATATATTTTTCAAAAAATAAAAAAGAGTGCTATAATAAAGTTAACTAATGGAAATTAGTTATTATTAAATATCTAGGAGGTACTACTATGGATTTTTTAATGAAGATTGTATCATCAGTAAATAATGTATTGTGGGACAAGAACATCCTACTAGTATTACTAGTAGGGACAGGTATTTGGTATACGTTTCAATTAGGTTTTATCCAAATAAAAGGATTTGGAGAAGGATTTAGAAGAACTTTTGGGGGACTTTTTAAAAAGCAAGAGGCAGCTAATAAAGATGGTATGTCACCATTTCAGTCATTAGCTACAGCAGTGGCTGCTCAGGTTGGTACTGGTAACTTGGCTGGAGCTGCAACA
Organism: Paraclostridium tenue; assembly: GCF_039521565.1. NCBI lineage: Bacteria > Bacillati > Bacillota > Clostridia > Peptostreptococcales > Peptostreptococcaceae > Paraclostridium > Paraclostridium tenue. Next base: position 1,418 of record NZ_BAAACP010000008.1, on the reverse strand, counting down.
GCAATTGCCGTTGGAGGACCTGGTTCAATTTTTTGGATGTGGGTCAGTGCATTTTTCGGAATGGCAACAATATATGCAGAAGCTATAATGGCTCAAAAGTACAAGCAAATCGGTGCAGATGGTACCGTAACAGGTGGACCTGTTTATTATATAGAAGCTGCTTTTAAGGGCAAGTTTGGTAAATTCCTTGCATCATCATTTGCGATATTCATAATTCTAGCTTTGGGATTTATGGGAAACGCCGTTCAATCAAATTCAATCGCAGCTGCTTTTGACAAAGCTTTTGGCATAAATCCAATTATTATTGGTATTTTGTTAGCTATATTAGCTTTTATAGTATTCTCAGGTGGTATAAGTAGAATTGCTAAAGTTACAGAAACTATAGTTCCAATCATGGCAATATTTTATATTCTAGGTTCTTTAATAGTCATTTTTGTAAATTTCAAAAACATTCCTTTAGCATTTGAAGAAATATTCGTTTGTGCTTTCGCTCCTCAAGCAATCGCTGGTGGAGTTATCGGTGCAACTGTTCAAAAAGCCATGACAAAAGGTGTTGCTCGTGGATTATTCTCTAATGAAGCCGGTATGGGTTCTACTCCACATGCACATGCAGTTGCTAAAGTTAAATACCCTTCAGAACAAGGTTTTGTTGCTATGATGGGAGTATTTATAGATACTTTCGTTATATTAAATTTAACAGCCCTAGTCATTATCACAACTCGTTCAGTAACTCCAGATGGTTCATTAATAGGAACCGCTCTTACACAAGCAGGCTTTTCATCAGTATTTGGTAAATTTGGAGATATATTCATAGCAATTTGTATGTTCTTCTTTGCATTTTCTACTATAATAGGTTGGTACTTTTTCGGCGAAGCAAATATAAAATACTTATTCGGTGTTAAAGCTGTTAAAATTTATGGTATTTTGGTTTGTATATGTGTATTCTTAGGAACTTTAGGAGAAGTTTCTCTTGTATGGAATATGTCTGATATGTTTAATGGACTTATGGTTATTCCTAACTTAATTGGTTTACTTGCTCTTACTGGTGTTGTTAAAAGTGTACACAAAGAATATATTAAAATCAACGGTGGAATAAGCTCTAAGAATAAAAAAGAAAAAACAACTTCTAAGTAATTACTTTATTGACATTTTATTTTCTAACAATTGAAAGAGAATATATTTGGAATATATTTTTAAATTTGCCAATTTATTAATTTGTTCTAAATATATTCTTTTTTTATATTTGAATATTGATAAATGGAGAAAATTATTTTTTTCTTTTCAATACTAACATCATCAAACAAAAGAGGATATAGTATTTTAAAATGGATCCTATATAGTGGACACGAGAAAAAGCGTGTCTATCTATGTAAGATCTTTTTTTATAAAATATTAACTGAGGAGTGATTAAAATATGA